>CALBKL010000254.1 GCA_937895985.1 uncultured Solobacterium sp. | reverse complement strand
CATATGGCTTTCCTGCCGCAACACCACTCGCTAGAATGACGGAAGTTGCCTCAACAACCTCGCTGTTATTTAACTGTAGTGCGAAGTACTCACCCATCGCATAAACATTAGAAACCTTCTCCTCTGTAATCGAGATTCCAAGTTCATCCAACTGTTGTTGGAATACATTAGCCATCTCTACGCCTGTCTTAGATGGTAGTCCTAGGTAGTTTAGAATTGGATGTTTTACAACCTGTAACTTCTGTGTTAAATCCTTTGTACCAAATAAGATAATGTTTTTATTACGTACCTTTGCGGTAATGGCTGCCTCAAGTCCAGCTGGGCCAGTACCGATAATTGCTATATCATAACGTGTCATCATATTACTCCTTAATCGTTTTATATTGTATGAAAGATAATTGGTTTTTTCAAGGAATATACACATATATGACATGTATGCATGGAATTTATGAGTAGAATACCTATGATATTGCTTGATTTCTCTCTATCTCAAGTCATCCATTCTATGTTAAAATAAAACGCACTATGAGGTGATGTTATGCAATTAGTACTACCAAAAGACTATGATCCTGTTCTTGATGTGCGCCAAACACAAGAAGCTATCAAATATATTCGCGATACTTTCCAAAAAGAATTTGGCAGAGAGATGCACTTATCTAGAATCTCAGCCCCTTTATTTGTACCAAAGAGTACAGGCTTGAATGATAATTTAAATGGTGTAGAACGCCCAGTATCCTTCGATATTGCAGGTATGCCAAACGAGACGATTGAAGTTGTACAATCACTTGCGAAGTGGAAACGTTTCGCTTTGAAGAAATATAACTTTGAAGTTCATGATGGTCTCTATACAAATATGAATGCGATTCGTCGTGATGAAGAACTCGACAACTTACACTCTGTCTATGTTGATCAATGGGATTGGGAGAAGGTTATCACGAAAGAAGAACGTACTGAGGAAATGTTAGAAGAAACAGTACGTACAATCTTTAAAGTTATTAAACACATGGAACATGAAATTTGGTACAAATATCCACACGCCGTGTGTCATCTTGCTAATGATGTATTCTTCATCGATTCCCAAGAGTTAGAAGATATGTATCCTGATCTTTCTCCAAAGGAACGTGAAGATGCAATCACGAAAGAAAAGAAATGCGTCTTTATTAAACGTATTGGTCATGCTTTAAAACGCAGCGGCCAACCACATGATGGACGTGCACC
>CALBKL010000253.1 GCA_937895985.1 uncultured Solobacterium sp. | reverse complement strand
ATATACATATAGAAGATTTATTTAGGCATATTACATAATTAATAGAAAGTGAGAGTACGAATATGTTTGTCGATAATAAATTTTATGATCATGTGAATCAGATTCGGAAGAAGAGTATTTGGAAGTACTTTCTTTTGTATTTATTTTTACAATTATTAATCTCTATCCTCTCTGATTTCCCGGCCATTCAGATGATTGTAAATGGTACTATTAGTCCACTTAATTTTGCTGAAGTTGAACATTCAAGTTTCCTTCTATCATTTATTAGTTCAATTATAATGCAGTTTTTTACGCTTCTAATCCTCATGCAAATTTATAGAATTGCACAAGGCTCTTATACCAAACTAATTGATCTCTTTGAACCCGTAAAGGAGAAATGGCTAATTATCTTATGTATCTCTTCTTTTATAGCATTCTTAGATAATTTATTTGAATACTGTATCTCCAATACATTTTTATTACTGATTCCAAAATTAGTAATTTACTATTTAACAATTTTTATTGCATTTGCGATCTATACTTACCCACCACACGCATATCAAGACGCAATCAGACATAGTATAAAAGAGGCTATTGATTCATTTAAAGATATGATTAAAATGGATATTCACTACATCTGGATATGCTTAGCAGCCTTACTCTTTACCCTAGTTATCATATTCCCTATTATAAAAACCATCTTTGGTGGTGCAGCTCTAATCCCTATTGTTACACTTGAAGACCCTAGTTCTTTATATAAAATCACTAAATCAATGATTCCATTAATTACCGCAATGTTTATTCCTTTACTTATTGTGCTAATTCTTACACAATACAGAGTATTCTGTGCCTATTATGCACATGCGCTATACTATTTCTATAAGTATGTAGAAATAAAACCAGACGAATCAGAAACACTTACACAGTCTACTGAATCAACATATGAGATTGATAAAAATGAAGATGCTTAAGCTTTATAGCATCTTCATTTATTTTTATAATAATGGTGCAAATAACTTCACAACACCAATAAATAATCTACGTAACAATCCATCCTTAATTTCACCCTTTTGAACCTGGTGCGATTTACTGATGGTATCTAACATATCATCACGTACATCTAGTACTTTCTTAGAACCGTAGAGATATGTGCCATTTTCAAAATGTAAATATAGAGAGCGATAATCTAGATTAATTGTACCAACCGTTGCAACTATATCATCACTCACAAATACTTTCCCATGAATAAAGCCTGGTGTGTACTCATAGATTTTTACGCCACCATCGATCAGATTGCGATAGAACGATCTTGTAATATTCCAAACGATCTTCTTATCCGGAATCCCTGGCGTAATAATACGTACATCTACACCACGTTTAGCTGCTAAGATTAATGCATTTTCTAATTCAGTATCAATAATTAAATATGGTGTACAAATGTATACATACTCATTGGCACGATTCAATATATTCATATAGATATTCTGCCCTGTATTTTCTCCATCAAATGGTGTTTCACCATATGGGGAAATATAGCCATCTAAATGCTGTGTAACAGAGTCTACCTTGAAGACTGTATAATCATCATCAGTTTTACGAATCGCATTCCAGTTTGTTAAGAAGAGTACAGTATAGGACCAAACTGCTTCACCCTTAACTCGAATTACATTATCCTTCCAGTGGCCAAAGACCATCTTCTGATTAATGTATTCATCTGCTAAATTCATACCACCCGAGAATGCTACTGTGCCATCAATAACCATTATCTTACGATGGTCACGATGATTCATAACTGCACCTAAGAATGGATTAATCTTGTTGTAGCGTACACACTTGATTCCTTCACTTTCAAGCATATTTGCATAGCTTGTTGGAAGAGAGTGAATTGTACCCATATCATCATACATTACACGAACATCTAAGCCTTGAGCAACTTTTTCTTTCAGGATTGTATGCATACCTTCCCAAAGGTTTCCTTTTTCAATTGTAAAGTACTCTAAGAAGATAAATTTCTTTGCCTTCTTCATTTCCTCTAGCATTACAGGATAACCAATATCTCCTAGAGGATAATAATCAAAATCAGAATTGCGATAGATTGGATATCCTTCTGTCTTAGACAAATAATGAAAATCACCCTTCATCTGAGGTGCCATTTCTTCTAACTCTTTTAAAACTGTTTCATCTTGAACATAGTATTTCTTGGAATCGGCTGTACTTTTAATTAGTTCTCTAAAAGTTTTAGATGTTATTAAATTTGCTCCCAACAATAGGAACAATGCTGTCCCAGGGATCGGAAATAATATAATTAATAAAATCCATAACATATCTGCAGATAAATGACGTGAATTATTAATAATATTGATAACAACTATCATGCTAAGTAATCGTAGTATTATTTCTATCCATACAAAATTTGCTGTAAAAAATAAAAATAGATTACGTACTATTATTGCTTGCAAAATTAAACCAATTGCAATGAGTCCAAACCGAAAGACTTTTTCAAAAAAACTCATACATTCCCCTCACCAAATTTATGTTTAAAATATACCATTTATGCATCACGATAGTCAATGCTTCATAATATTTGTAACATTCATAAACTGCCCTTGATTTTCCTGTAAATTTAACTAATATTTAAAATCTTGTATGAACAGACAATTTTTTTACTTTTTTCGGTTGAAATGGTTGTAAAAAAGCCAATATTAAGAGAAAATTATATGCGGAAATTGAAAGGAGTTAATACCATGATTCAATCAACAGAAATTAAACCAGGTCAGTGTTTCGTTTGGGAAGGTGATTTATACCAAGCAATCACAGTTGACCGTAATAAGACAGCTATGGCTAAGATGAAGGTTGCTGTTAAAGTTAAGAACCCAAGAACAGGTGTAGTAAAGGAACTTAGCTTAATTGGTTCTGACCGTGTAGAAGAAGCTTTCATCGATAAGAGAGAAATGCAGTACCTCTATAACGATGGTGCAAACTTAATTTTCATGGATACTGAAACATATGAACAGATTGAAATTCCAGCAAGCCGATTAGAGTGGGAAAAGAACTTCCTCAAGGAATCTTCAATGGTAAACATTCAGGTTTATAACGGAGAAATCTTAGGTGTACAGTTACCAGATAAGGTTAACTTACAGGTTACAGAGTGCGAAGTTGCAGTTAAGGGTAACACAGCAACATCTGCTACAAAGAACGCTACTGTAGAAACTGGCTTAAATGTTCGTGTACCATTATTCATCAACGAAGGAGAAGTAATCGAAATCTCTACAGCTGATGGTAAGTACTCTGGACGTGCTTAATCATTAAAATAGGCTATGACATTTATGTGTCATAGCCTTTTATTTAGACTGAATACCCCTGCTGAATTTTGCGAATGACTTTTTCAAAACGCTCAACATCCCAAGTGACTGGCGTTGGATATGTAGGATTGCCTTCCTTCTCTGCACCAATCGCAAGATAATGTATATCTGAATCCTGTATCTCTGATATTGATGTTGGAATGCCTAATGTTCGGTTTATTTCTTTTAGTTTTTTGATAAAATATTCTGCCTTCTGTTGATCTGTATGACCAGTAATGCCTACGATATCCGCAATATGAGCTAGTTTCTTTGTGATTGTGTCCCCATATTCTTCCAATACAATCGGTAAAATAATGGCATTGATCATACCATGTTGTAAATGATACATTCCCCCAATACCATGTGCTATTGCATGTACATAGCCAATATAGTTATTGGTAATCGCTACGCCAGCTTTGTAAGAAGCTTCTAAGAGTTCTAAACGATATGTTATGTTTGAGCCATCTTCAAAACTAGGAATTAAATATTGGAAAATAGACTGAATGGCCTCTAGCGCATACTCATTTGTCTTACGATTATTAAAATGATTGATATACGCTTCTATGGCATGCGTTAAAGCATCCATACCTGTATAAGCTGTCATCTTAGGTGGTAGTGTAGTCAAAAGTGAAGCATCCAAAACTGCATACTTTGGAATGAGAAATAAATGACTTAGCGCATACTTACGCTTCCTAATTGGATCTGTAATAACGGCACCAGCAGTCACTTCAGAACCTGTGCCAGCAGTCGTCGGTACAGCGATAAAAAATGGTAATGTTTTAGATACTCTTCCTGTCTCTAATACTGTCTTTACATCAAGATGACTACTTTGTACACAAGCTAGAGCAGCTTTTGAGCAATCAATGACAGAACCCCCACCAATTGCAATGAGTCCTTGGCAACCCTCTTTTATATAATATTCCTTTAAATTTTCGACATCTGAAATCTCTGGATCTGGCCTTACATCTTGAAAGATACTATAAGCGATATTACTTTGATCTAATCTTTCGAAAAATGGTTGTAATGTTCCTCTCTTGATAAATCCAGCTGTCGTAACAACCATATACCGACTAAGATGTTTTTCTTTTAAAACATCCACTAAATCTAATAATGCATGTTCACCTTTTAACATCTTAGGCTGTAAGTTTAGCTGTATTTTTTGTATCGGACTAAAGAGTGCCTGTCTAGTTCTTAAGAGAAAATGTTTCATATATGCCTCACTTTACTTTAGTATAACACCATGAATATGCAAACTAAAAAACATACCCTCTAAATGAAGAGGATATGTCTTTAGTTATTTTATTATTCAGAAGTTTCTTCGTCTTGAACTCTCTTCTTGAATAAGAGTCTGTTATAACGCTTTTCAGCATCCTTACGAGCCTTCTCAAATAACTTATCTGCTTCTTCTTGACCTAATACCTTAGGTAAGTTGAAGTAACGAGCTTCGTTGAGTAAGAACTCTGTGAACTTAGAGAAGTCTGGAGTACGAGAGTCAATCTGTAATGGCTTCTCAAGTCTTGGGTCAAAGCGGTATAGAACTGTGTAACCACAAGCAACAGCATTCTTCTGAACGTTAGGCATGTTAATCAATCCACCCTTAATACCGTGCTCTAAGCATGGTGAATAAGCGATGATGATTGATGGTCCCTTATAACTTTCAGCTTCTTTGAATGCCTTGATTGTCTGGGATTGGTTAGCACCCATAGATACCTGTGCAACATAAGCTGTACCGTATTCCATGAAGATCTGACCGATATCCTTCTTCGCACCTTGCTTACCACCGGAAGCAAACTTCGCGATAGATGAAGCCTGAGATGACTTAGATGATTGTCCACCTGTATTGGAGTAAACTTCAGTATCAAGTACTAATACGTTTACATCTAGGTTATTAGCCATTACATGGTCTAATCCACCGTAGCCAATATCATAAGCCCATCCGTCACCACCGATGATCCAAACAGACTTAGACACAAGGTCTCTTTCAAGTTTGAGTAGTTCCTTAACCTCTTGGTTAGAAGAAGCCTTAACCTGTTCAACTAACTTGTTAACGATTGTTCTTTGAACATTACGGTCATCATTAGCAGCGATATAAGCTTCGAATGATGCCTTCAAGTCAGCTTCAACCTTATCAAGGTTGTCTTCCATAATCTTAAGGATACGAGCACTCTTGTATGACTGAGCAATTGCCATACCATAACCGTATTCAGCGTTGTCTTCGAATAATGAGTTAGCCCAAGCAACACCTTCACCATTTTCATCCTGTACGAATGGGTTTGATGGAGTAGCAGAGCAGTAAATCATTGAACAACCTGTAGCGTTAGCAACTAACATATCGTTACCGAATAACTGAGAAGCTAAACGGTAGTAAGGAGCTTCACCACATCCTGGGCAGCAACCAGATACTTCGAAGTAAGGCATCATCAAGGAGATACCACCTTCAGTATTATTGTTACCGAATTCCTTCTTATATGTTGTGTGCTTGTATAGATAATCAGCTACTGGCTCTTGACCTAACTGAGACTTAACGTCAGCTGGTGATAATGCCTTAGTAGGACATACTGTGATACATACACCACAGCCTACACAGTTCTGTGTAGAAACTTGGATTCTGAACTTGAGGTTAGCTTCCTTAGCTCCCTTATATGCAGGAGAAGGATCCTTCAATGTCAATTCAACATTGTTTTCAGCAGCAATCTTCTGTGCTGTAGCAACTTCTTCTTCATCCATTAAGAATGAACGGATTGTAGCGTGAGGACATGCAAATCCACACTTACCACACTGGATACACTTATCAGCTTCCCATTCAGGAACGAGTGTTGCGATTGTTCTCTTTTCCTTAAATGCAACGTTAGGATTTAATGTACCATCTGTTACACCAAAGTTTAAGAATGAAGATACTGGCATATCCTGACCCTGTAAGTGATTGATTGGTGTTACATATTCATCATAGAATGCATCACCAGTTGTACCCTTAACAGACTTATCGAATTGTAAGTCAGCCCAAGCTGGATCTACAGTTACTTCAACGATTCCTGAAGCACCTGTTTCAATTGCTAAGATATTCTTGTTTACAACATCCTGTCCCTTACGCGCATATGTATGACGAGCAGAATCCTTCATTAATTCTAAGGATGTGCTATATGGCATAATCTGTTCATTGAGACGGAAGAACGCTGCCTGTAAGATTGTATTTGTGAAACGTCCCATTCCTGTATCTTGCGCAATCTTAGTTGCGTTAATGATATAGAACTTCGCATGACGTCTAGCAAGTCTAGCTAAGATACGGTTAGGTAATCTATCTGCAATTTCTTCTGCTGGGATAGTTGTGTTCAGTAAGAATGTTCCACCTTCCTTAAGGTCACGAACCATATCAAACTGGAAGCAGTAGCTATCTAATGAACAAGAAATAAAGTCAGCCTTATCAATGTAATATGGGCTATGAATTGGGCTCTTACCAAATCTTAAGTGAGAACGAGTTACACCACCAGACTTCTTTGAGTCATATGCAAAGTAAGCCTGTGAGTAAAGATCTGTATTGTTACCAATAATCTTAACTGTTGACTTGTTAGCACCTACAGTACCATCAGAACCTAAACCATAGAAGATACATGATGTATAGTCAGCATCAACTGTAATATCAACTGGTTCAATCGAAAGATTTGTAACATCATCTTCAATACCAATTGTGAACTCTTCCTTTGGAGAATCCTTCTTTAATTCTTCAAATAAGCCATTGATATGAGATGGGTTTGTATCCTTAGAAGATAGACCATAACGTCCACCAATGATAGTTAGATCCTTAAGATCACGTAAAGCATATACAACATCTAAGAATAATGGTTCACGAGCACCCTGTTCCTTTGTACGGTCTAATACAGCAATCTTCTTAACAGATGCTGGAAGAACAGACTTCAAGAACTCAACAGAGAATGGACGGTATAAGTAAACCTTAATTAAACCTACTTTTTCGCCTCTCTTAACGAGTGTGTTAATTGTTTCTGTAATTGTATCTGTTACAGAACCCATAGCGATAATGATACGTTCAGCATCAGGAGCACCTACATATGTAAATGGTGCATAGTTACGACCTGTATGCTCAGAAATCTTCTTCATATAATCAGCTACTACAGCTGGAATATTTGCGAAGTGATTATTTTGAGCTTCAGCAGCCTGGAAGAAGATATCATCGTTCTGTGTACCACCACGAACAACTGGGTTTGTATGTGGGTTTAGAGCTAAAGCACGGAACTCTTCTAACTTCTCTTGGTTAACTAAGCTTCTTAAGTAGTCATAGTCCATCACTTCAATCTTATCGATTTCGTGTGATGTACGGAAACCATCAAAGAAATGCATTACTGGTACACGTTGATCAATTGCGACCAAGTGTGCAACACCAGCTAAATCCATACAGTCCTGTACGGAGTGTGAACAAATCTGAACAATACCTGTTTGGCGACAAGCATAAATATCAGAGTGATCACCGAAGATACTTAATGTGTGTGTAGCTAAAGTACGAGCTGCTACGTGGATAACTCCTGGTAACATTTCACCCTTTAACTTGTAAATATTTGGGATCATTAATAATAGACCCTGTGAAGCTGTAAATGTTGTAGCTAAAGAACCAGCCTGTAATGCACCGTGAATTGCTCCGGCAGCACCACCTTCAGACTGCATTTCCACAACCTTAACACGATCTCCAAACACGTTCTTACGACCTGCTGTTGACCATGCATCAACATTTTCCGCCATAGGCGATGACGGTGTAATTGGATAAATACCGGCTACTTCCGTAAAAGCATACGCGGCGTGGGCAGTTGCGGTATTACCATCCATAGCTTCGAAAACTTTTTTGTTTTCAGTACTCATATGTCCTCCTTCATAATACCTCCATATATTATAAAACTAAAAGATATGAAATAATAGACATTTGCGCAATAAATACACTATTCTCCGCTATTTTTCCATGATTTTTTGACAACGAAAAACAATCGACTAACATTGTTTTATAAATAACCTATCATTTGTTTATTTCTATGTCACTG
>CALBKL010000252.1 GCA_937895985.1 uncultured Solobacterium sp. | reverse complement strand
CAACAAGAGATGTACCTAAAACAATACAGGTATCTGCAGTTTGTAATGCATGTAAGGATTGATTTAGGATTGTTTCATCTAATCCTTCTTCATACAAGACTACATCTGGTTTGATGATACCATTACACTTTGGGCAGTGTGGTACAGTATCCATTGTTAAAATATCATTTAGCGAATATTTTGTATGACATTGCATGCATGTATTTCGTAAAACACTGCCATGTAGTTCTAATACGTTTGTTGAACCGGCAAGTTGATGTAGACCATCAATATTTTGGGTAATAACGGTAACCTTTTTCTGGCGCTTCTCTAAAGAGGCGATGTATGTATGCACGTAGGATGGCTTTACATTAGGATATAACATCTTATCGCGATAGAAGCGGAAGAATTCTTTTGTTTGTTGTAGAAAGAAGTGATGACTTAAGATTTCTTCTGGTGGGAATTGATATTTTTGATTGTAGAGGCCATCAATACTACGGAAATCAGGGATACCACTTGCAGTAGATACCCCAGCACCGGTAAAGAAGACAATATGATTTGAATGATCAATGATGTCTTGAAGTTCTTTTATCTTCTCGTTCATATGATTCCTTTCTAATAGGTGTCAATAACCTTATTTGCGATTGTAAGTAATTTTTCTTTCAGCTTCGCTGGTTGGATCACTGTTACACGATCATAGAATAATAGTAGCCAACTTAATAGGGTTGGTGTAATTGCTGTTTTTAGGCTTAAGGTAAAATATTCATCATTTACTTCGGAGATAATCATTTGATTACCGAACTCATCCAAGATGATACTTGCCATGTCTGTTGCGCATTTGATGGTAATTGTTTCTGCTTTACCTGTGTACATCTTCATAGATGTTTGTAGGTGCTCTTCTAAGTTGAATGCGATAGTATCTACAGGTTGATCAATCAGACGTACTGTCTCCATCTTATCGATACGATAGTTCGTAAAAGATTGATACTTCTCGCTATAGAGTACACAATAGTATTTTCCTTCATATGAAGTAACTGCATATGGCGTTAATATATAACGTTTTTTATTTTTACGGTATTTCTTTTCCTTTGAAATTGTATAGTCAAAGTAGTAGAAAGAAATCTGATAGGAGTGTTTAATCGCATGTAAAATCAATTTGATATTGGATAAAATCTCTTGATTGCTTGCATGTATACCTTGCGTATGTTTTAGGTTGTGGTATGGACTTGCAAGATGCTGGAGCTTTGTTTGTACTGTATTAATTTCTTTACTCGATAGCGTTGTTTGTTGGTTTAGATAGTCAGAAAGAATAAAATGTTCTGCTTCATTGAAATACGGTACAAGATAATAGCCAGAATAAAACTTATGAAATTCATATCGAATATCATAGTTATATTCTCGTAGTGTCTCAATTGCGCGATATACAGTACGACGATTGGAAGGAAAGCCATCTGCTTCTAAGATTGCCTGCAACTCAGGCATTGAGATTAGATGTTCTTGATCTGGATACTGACGTAGTATCTCTAAAATTTGTAATGGGAGTGAGTTTATATTTTTCATATTCTTAATTGATGTGCATTTATGTGCACATCAATTATATACCTAACTGCTAAGATAATCCATGTAGAAAAGGTGATGAGTATGACAAACAAACAACTATATTTCGTAAATCGTTCGGTATTATTTCTGGCAATTGCCTATGCAATCAATGGGTATACACTACCTTCACTAGCATGCAGTATTGTATCCGCATTCTTAACTTGTGAGTTTATTGGATATGAAAAGATGAAGGATAACGTAATACAAATGTTCGTTATGGGTATTGTGCTAAGCGGAGTGATCCGTATGGTTGGTTTACAAATAACATTACCAATGGTAGAGGTATCCGCATACGCTTCTGTAATCTTTGCGGTAAATTGGGTAAAGTATCATTTCCACACAGTTTCAGAATTATTAGGGCATATTTTATCTTTAATGTTTGTGTTTATTGGGATTGCGGTCGTATTACCATTAAGTTCCTTACAGCTTGGCTATACAATGGTATTTATCACAATTGTATTTATGCCTATACTATGTTCTTATGGAATCGCATTATTCTTTACAAAAGAATATGCAAATACCTTGGATAAGAAGGCTACGTTACGTTAAAATAGGTACTAAGGAAAGTACTTATGATAAACTATCTGATAAAAAAATATATTAAAAATCCGGAGGATATTCAAAATGAAACCGTACGCTTTGCGTATGGAAAGGTGACGAGTATTATCGGGATTATCGCAAACCTATTATTATTCATCGTAAAATTAGCAATTGGTTTTATGACAAGTTCTGTTTCTATCATGTCAGATGGCTTTAACAACCTATCTGATGTGATGACATGTCTTGTGACGGTGTTAGGATATCGTATTGCAAGTAAGCCAGCGGATAAAGAACATCCGTTTGGACATGGCCGAGTAGAGTATGTGGTTAGTTTTGTGATTGCGGTGGTTATCTTTACCGTAAGTTTTGAACTAATCAAACAGGGTATCCAACAGATTATGGAACCAAATGAGATTCTATTTCGACCAGTACTCATGTTAATACTGGTATTATCCATTGGTGTTAAGTTGTGGATCAGTTATTTCAACCATACAATTGGAAAGAGAATTGATAATCTTGCGATGATTGCGACGGCACAGGATGCACGTAATGATGCATGGTCTACACTAATTACAATTGTGGCGATGTTGTTAAGCCAACTCAAAACAACATTTCCATTTGATGGTGTTGCGACACTAGTGATTGCCTGTTTCATATTGAAGTCGGGATATGAATTGATTAAAGAAATCATTGATCGTTTAATTGGAAAACCGGCAGATAAAGTGTTGGTAAAACA
>CALBKL010000251.1 GCA_937895985.1 uncultured Solobacterium sp. | reverse complement strand
ATAAATGCGATAAGATACAGTCTTTGGAAATACTTCAACAAATGTTTCAGCACATGATGTAACAAGTCCAATCGCAGTCTTTAAACATGCAAAGATCATGATTCCTGCAAGTAATACATTACCAATAGCGCCATAATAATGTTTTGCAAGGATTGCTAGGGCAACACCACCATTTTCACTAGCACCTTGTAATAGTACAGATTGTGCACCTAAGATGGTTAATCCAAAATAGATTACTGCCATTAACGCAACTGCCACCATACCACTTTTGAGTGTAATCTTTGCGATTTCTTTTGCGTCCTTAATTTTAAACTCTTTAATTGCGTTAATTAGGACAATCGCAAAGGCAAGCGATGCTAAGGCATCCATCGTATTATAGCCTTCTAGAAGACCTGTAAAGAATGGTTGTGATACATAACTATTTACTGGCTGTACAGCCGTAAAGGAACCAATTGGTTTGATAACTGCCATCACTAATAAGCAAAACAACAAAACCAAGAAGATAGAATTAATATATTTTCCAATCCAAGTCATAATCTTTGATGGACGCAAAGAAAATAATAATACTAGCGCAAAGAAGATTAATGTATAGATGAATAATCCAAGTTGTGTTTGATCAGCAGAAATAAATGGTGTAATACCAGTGGTAAAACTTACTGTCGCTGTTCTTGGAATTGCAAATAATGGACCAATACTCAAATATAAGATAACTGTAAAGAAGTAACTAAACCATGTAGCCACCTTCTTTGAGGCATAAAATAGCCCTTCACTTTTTGAAATACCTATTGCGGCGATTCCCAAAAGTGGTAATCCTACACCTGTCATACAGAAACCAATGATTGCTGGAATACTATTGGCACCAGATAACTGTCCCATATATACTGGGAAAATCAAATTACCTGCACCAAAAAACATTCCAAACAACATTGATCCAAGTAATAGATATTCTTTTATTGTTAATTTTTTCATAGAACTCCTTAAATAATACGTGTTGTCCATTCAGTACAATCCACAACACGAGTTGCTAAACCTTCATAGAAATCTGGCTCATGACATACCATTAGCACAGTTCCTTGATAATCTAATAATGCTTGTTTTAATGAATCCTTCGCATCCGCATCCAAGTGGTTTGTAGGTTCGTCTAATACGAGTATATTCGCATCACGATTCATTAACTTACAAAGTCTGACCTTTGCCTGCTCGCCACCAGAAAGTACTTGAATACGACTTTCAATATGCTTTGTTGTTAAACCACACTTAGCAAGTGCCGCACGGCACTCATATTGTGTCCATGCTGGGAATGTATCCCAAATTTCCTGCAAGCATGTTTTATCATTATTACCAAACACTTCTTGTTCGAAGTATCCAATTTCTAAATATTGGTCTTTTTCAATTTCACCGGATAACGGTGGAATAATACCAAGTAGACTCTTTAAAAGTGTTGTCTTACCAATACCATTGGCACCACTGAGAATCACCTTCTCTTTTCTTTCCACAAGGAAATCGAGAGGTTTGGAAAGTGGTGTATCATAACCAATCACAAGTTGTTTAGTCTCAAAGATGACACGACCTGGTGTACGAGCAGTACGGAATGAAAATTCTGGCTTTGGTTTTTCGATTGTCTTTTCAATCATCTCCATCTTATCCAGTTTCTTCTGTCGTGACATCGCCATATTACGTGTAGAGACTCGTGCTTTATTTCTAGCCACAAAGTCCTTTAGCTCCGCAATCTCTTTCTGTTGACGATTATACGCAGCTTCTTTTTGTGCCTTACGGACTTCGTAGACTTCCATAAACTTATCATAGTCACCTACATATCTTGTAAGTGCACTATTATCCATGTGGTAGATAATATTGACGACACTATTTAGGAATGGAATATCATGTGAAATCAAAATAAATGCATTCTCGTATTCTTGTAAGTACTTCTGTAGCCATGTGATATGTTCTATATCAAGATAGTTTGTAGGTTCATCTAAGAGTAAGATATCTGGCTTTTGGAGTAAGAGTTTCGCTAGTAAGACCTTTGTACGTTGTCCACCCGATAAATCAACAACATCTCTATCCAAGCCTAAATCATATAGACCTAATGCACGTGATACTTCATCAATCTTCGCATCAATCATATAGAAATCATGCGCGTTGAGTACATCAGCCAATGAACCTGCCTCACTCATCATTTCATCCATCTGTGCTTCAGTGATGGAATCATCTGCCATATCCATATAGAGTTGATTCATACGACTTTCCATTTCGAAAAGTTCATCGAATGCAGTCTGTAAGACCATACGTATCGTACTACCTTTTGTTAAGATAGCTGTCTGATCCATGTAGCCTGTAATGACATGTTTCGCCCACTCCACTTTACCTTCTTCCGGAATGAGTTGCCCTGTCACAATTTTCATGAACGTTGATTTACCTTCACCATTTGCGCCAATTAAACCAATATGTTCACCTTTTAGAAGACGAAAAGACACATCATCAAAGATGACACGATCTCCAAAGCTATGTGATAAATGTTCAACGTTCAATATACTCATGACTACCTCTTTACTTTAAAATGTTAAAACTTTTCCCCAGTGATGTTTTAATGCTAGTCTCATTGAGATATACGCAATAATAATCCCTGCGGGAATATCGATGAAATAATGTTGTTTACATAATACCGTACTTGCGAAAATTAATACGCAGAATACTGCAGAGAAGATTCGATAGGACTTTGCGTACTCAGGGCGTTTTGCGACTCCCATATAACAACAAGTACTAATCAAACAATGGTAACTTGGTGCTAGGTTTGTACCATAGCGGCCACCATCCATATTGTAAATCCACTGTAGTGATTGATTTAGCACACCAGGATTATCGTTAAGAAGATTCTCCGCAACACGGTCCATACGTGTAGGATAAACCGTAAATATAATTGCGCCAATTAAATATGCCACAAACATTCCAATCAAGAAATCTTTGAAATGGTCCTTTGTTCCATCCTTCGCAACGGCCATTGGACCATAAATCCAGAATAGATAAGACAGGATATATACCGTAATAAATGGCAGATACAGTGGAATCAAATCATCCAACCAGGCAATCTTGGTTGTATGCCATCCTATCCCTAAGGCAAGACTAATATCATTTGCCCAAAGATACATATATCTCTGTAGTATAAACATGCCGATTCCAGCGATGTATCCATATACTGGAATATGGAAAAATCTCTTATTCAAACAGTCTTTTAACCATTTCATAATCATCCTCTTTCACATCGCTTATTATATCGTAGTCAATGTAATTCTCCTATCGTTATCATCAAAAAAGGAGGTAAATTACCTCCTATGCTTGCGTAAGGATGTAGCGATATAATAATTCAACTGTATCAACGACATCTCGTACATCGACTACTTCATAGCTATGTACATAACGCATTGGAATCTGAACACCACCAGCGATAATACCACCGTTTAAGGTCTGCATAAAGCTAGCATCTGTTGCACCAGCTGCATACGCTTCAATTGCGTATGGAATCTGATTGTCCTTTGCAACCTTCTTTAAGTCACGTACAAGCTGTGGATGAGCAATCAAGCCACCGATACAAGTAGATAGTTTATCCATTACCTTGATAGATGTTCCCTTGCCTAATACGTTAATATATTCAGATTCTGGAACACCTGGAATATCAGTCGCTAAACTCATATCTAAAGCAATCGCAATATCAGGTTTGATATTTGTTGCGGCTACAATAGCACCACGAGCACCCACTTCTTCTTGTGTCGTAAATACTGCATATAAATCAGGAATGTCTTCTCTACCTTGTAGTAAGCGTACAACTTCTTCTAAGATAAACACAAGTGCACGATCATCAAGTGCCTTACCACCTAACTTATACTTACCTAGTTCGATAACTGGGTAATCAATTGAAATCGCATTACCCTCTTCAATACCAAGTTCCAATACCTCTTGGCGAGATTCACAACCAACTTCAATAAAGAATTCATGTACGGAAGAAGGCATTGTTGTACAACGGTCTGGTCTTCCGGGATGAAGAGAATTAATAATACCATTGATATGCTTACCCTCATCTGTCTTGATGATGACACGCTTACCAAAGAACTGTTGAGGAGCAAATCCTCCAAGTGTATCTACCCAAATAAATCCTTTACTATCGATATGACGAATAATCAAACCAATTTCGTCCATATGTGCTGCAATCAAAATCTTCTTATCACCAGTTCCCTTACGATGGTAAATTAAATTACCAAGCACATCTGTAGAATGTGTGAAGTCTGAATCAGCTAAGTTTTGCTTGATGAGCTCTGCAACTTCTTCTTCAAAACCGCTAGGTCCAAATACAGATGATAATCCTTTGATACGCTGGCGGAAATTCTTTTCAATTTGTTCACGATTAAATTCCATAAGTTTACTCACTTTCATTTTCTGCATTTAGTATGCATGCATATTGATGACCATTTCCTAGGTCTTTAACTTCTGGTTGTTTGAGTGCACATTCCTCTTTCGCAAAAGGACATCTGGTGTGGAATACACAACCTTTTGGTGGATTAGATGGTGATGGAAGATCACCTTCAATCAATGTATTTTCACTCATCTCTACACCAATTGTAGGAATCGCATTTAATAATGTTCGCGTATACGGGTGTGAAGGATGATTAAAAATATCTTCACTAGTACCCTCTTCAACAACATGTCCCAAATACATTACTAGAATACGATCTGCGATATGTTTTACGACACCTAAATCATGTGAAATAAAGATATAAGAAATGTTCAATTCTTCTTGTAGTTGTTTTAATAGATTAATAATTTTTGCTTGGATAGAAACATCCAACGCAGATACTGGTTCATCACAGATAACAATATCTGGCTTCAAGATAATTGCACGCGCAATTCCAATCCGTTGTCTTTGACCACCAGAGAATTCATGTGGATAGCGATTAATCCAAGTTGGATCAAGCCCAACGAGCTGCATGGTTTCTAATACCATCTCTTCTCGCTCACCACGTGTTTTCCAAGTCTTTTCAATATCAATTGGTTCCGCAATGATATCACGTACTGTCATACGTGGATTTAAAGAAGAATATGGATCTTGGAAAATAATCTTTAACTTCTTTCTCGCTTCGCGTAACTCTTTTCCTTTTAAACTTGTAAAATCTTCTCCATGTAGGATAACTTTCCCTGAAGTTGGTTCTGTTAAACGGATAATTGATTTTACTGTTGTTGATTTACCACATCCACTTTCCCCAACAATCGCAAGTGTCTCTTTACGATGTAGTACAAAACTTACATCATCAACTGCTTTTACACTTTCTTTCTTTTGGAATAGTGTACCTTGTTGGTAGTATTTCTTTAGATTTTGAACTTCAAGAATGATTTCACTCATTGTGCCATCCTCCTTCATCTACCAACAAGCAACGAACGTCATGATCATCATAATGCTTGAGGCTAACTTTCTTTGTAAAACATTCGACCTTCGCAAATGGACATCTAGGTGCGAACAAACATCCTTCTGGCAAGTTATCCAGCATCGGTACTGAACCCGGGATATCTTGTAGAGAAGATTGTTGTTTATTAATTTGTGGAATTGCATTCTGTAAACCAATCGTGTAAGGATGTAATGGCTTTTCAAACAACTTCTTACATGGAGCGCTTTCCACAAATTGACCTGCATACATGACAACAACACGGTCAACCATCTGATAGATCACTCCCATATCATGGGAGATAAAAATAACTGCAGTATTTGTTTCATCACGCAACTTCTTAATTAAGCGAAGAATCTGTGCTTGAATCGTTACGTCCAAAGCTGTAGTAGGCTCATCACAGATAAGAAGCTTTGGATGACACACAAGTGCCATCGCAATCATAATACGCTGTCTCATACCACCAGATAATCGAGATGGAATATCATGATAAACCTTTTCCGGTTGGGGAATCCCTACATCACGAATCGCAGCGACTGCACGTTCTTTAAGTTCAGTATTCGAAACTTTCTCATGTGCTTTGATAGCTTCTTCAATTTGCTTACCAACTTTCATCAACGGATTTAATGAAGTCATTGGCTCTTGGAAAATCATTGAAATTTCATTTCCACGAATTTTTTGAAATTCTTTAGAACTAAGTGTGGTCATATCCTGACCTTCATAGAAGATAGTACCAGCTGCGATTTTCGCTGGTGAATTTAATAGGTTCATAATCGCAGATGCTAGCATGGATTTACCACAACCACTTTCACCTACGATACCTACAATTTCACCCTCTTTGATAGATAAATTTACTTTATCGATGACTGGAAGTGGACCCTTTTCTGAATAAAGTTCTACTTCTAAGTCTTTTATCTCCAATACTGTGTTCTGGCTCATAGTTCACCTCTTGAAATACGTAATTTAGGATCTAAGGCATCACGTAAGCCATCACCCATCATATTAAAGGCCATTACTGTAACAATAATGCATAAACCTGGGAATAAACTGTAATACGTATTACTACGAATAAAATCCTGTGATTCCGCAATCATCGATCCCCAGCTTGGCTTTGGTGAAGGTACGCCTAAACCTAAATAACTTAAACTAGCTTCCGATAAGATTGCGCTAGGAATACCTAACGTAATCGAAACAATTAACATTGGAATACAGTTTGGGAATAAATGCTTTAGGATAATACGTAATGTAGAACCACCATCTACCTTACATGCTTGAATGTATTCTTGGCCCTTTAGCTGCATTACTTGCCCACGAATTAATTTGGCAGTACTTGCCCAACTCAATAAACCCAGTGAGATATATAGATTTGTAATACCTGGTCCTAATGCGTACATTAATGCCATCGCAAATAACAAAAATGGAAACGAAGAAAATACCTGCATTACAAATGAAATCGTATCATCTGTTTTACCACCAACATAGCCCGCTGTAACCCCCATAAAGTAACCGATAATTGTCGCAATCAATTGTGAAATAATTCCAACAGATAGCGAAACACGGCAACCATATACACAGCGTGTAAAAATATCTCTACCATATTGGTCTGTACCCCACCAGTGCTTTAGACTTGGTGATAATAAACGCTCTGATAACACCTGTTTTTCAGGATCATAACTAGTGATCAGTGGAGCGATAAAACAAATCACAATTAAACTGATAAGAATGAGTGCTGATACAACAGCCACTTTATTTTTGCAGAAACGTTGGAAGGATTCACTATAGAAATTATTCTTTTTCATTAGTTAACCTCCTTCGTTAAACGTATGTTTGGATTTACGACTGCATATAATATATCTACTACAAAGTAAACTAATACACATATCGCTGCTACGTAGATTACCCCACCCTGTACCAGTGGAATATCACGACGATTAATCGCATCGATTAATAATTTACCAATACCAGGTATATTAAATACATTCTCGGTAATCATCGATCCTGTTAGTAACACACCAAAGTCGTTTCCAAGAATCGTCATAATTGGAATTAGTGCATTACGGAATGCATGGAAGAAGATGATTCTTGGATAACTAATACCCTTCGCAAACGCTGTACGGATATAATCCTGTTTCATCACTTCTAACATCGATGTACGTGTAACACGTGCAATCGATGCGGCAGATCGAATACCTAGCGAAAATGACGGTAAAACCCACCATACTGCAGATTTTACACCTGATACTGGAAACCAGCCAAGTTTCAATCCCACAAAAATCTGTAAGATAATCGCTATCCAAAACGATGGTGCTGAGATACCGAAAATAGAAAGCGACATCAAGATACGATCAATAATACGATTGTGGTATACCGCTGCTAATACACCAAATAATAATCCGATTACGATTGCGATAATGTATGCGGCAATCGCCATCACAAATGTATATTTAAATGCTTGTAATATTAAAGTTAATACTGCTTTACGTTGGAAGTAGCTCATACCTAGATTTCCTGTAACCAAGCCCTGTAACCAACGCAAATATTGGAGTGGCAAAGGCACATCTAGACCTAGTTGGTGTCTAGCAGTTTCAATCGCATCTTTACTTGCGAATTCACCTAGCATTGCGGCTACAACATCCCCTGGAATTACATTCAATACAATAAATGTAAGTAAGGAAATCGCAAAGATAATCATTACTGCTAGCACTGCTCTTTTTAAAATATATTTACCCATGCCTATATCCTTTCATCAATAACAGAAATACAGTCTGTGTGTATGGAATCATCACACACAGACTGCTATCCTAATGTTTTTTACTTTTGTTCTTTTGCTGCTGCTTGTGCATCAATATCTGCATTCCAGAAGTGGTAGATTAAGTTACCTACTGTAAAGTTCTTAACGTATGACTTCGCAATGAATTGGCTCTGTGGATAGTATAGAGGTATGCATGCATAGTCGTCGAATGTAAGAATCTTATCTGCTTCTTTATATAATTCTGCACGTTCTTTTTCGTCTGTAGAAGCTCTACCCTTATCTAACGCTGCATCATATGCTGGGTTATCATAGAACACACCACGGTTTACAGAGTTCTTTGAGTAGAAGTAGTTGTACATTTGGAAATCACCATCTGGATATAACGCATTCCAAGTCATACCTGTTAATGCAAGGTTACCTGCAGCACGATCAGAGTTCCAAGTAGCGTTATCAACGATATTTAATGTTAACTGGATACCTACTTCAGCTAAGTAACCTTGTAATGCATCAAATACTGTCTTATCAGCTTCACGAATTTCAGCTGTGAGTGAGATACCATTGCTGTAGCCTGCTTCAGCTAATAACTTCTTAGCAGCTTCAGGATTGTATTCTAGTACTTTTCTTGAATCATCATGACCAGGAATCTGGTTGTTCAAGAATGATGTTGCAGGAATACCAGCACCAGCAAGAATTGTCTTAACTAATTCTTCACGATTGATAGCGAGTGAGATTGCCTTACGTACATTTACATCAGAGATATATTCACTCTTGAGATTTAGTGAGATGAATGATGTTCCTAATGGATGATATGTATGAATTTCATCACTATGAGAAGATTGATATTGTTCTAATAAACTTGCAGGTAAATCCGCTAAATCAATATCACCATTTTCATAAGCAATTAACTTTGTCTGTGCATCATCGTAGTAAATGAAATGTAATTCATCAAGATTTACATCACCACCATGATAGTTCTCATTCTTAACAAGTACTACTTCAGTTGTATCATCATTTGATTGAATCTTATATGGACCTGTACCGATGAGGTTAGTACCTGTTCCCCAAGCAGCACCTGCTTCTTTTGTTGCCTTTTCAGGGAAGATATTTGCATAAGAAGTTCCTAAGTTCTTAACGAATGGAGCGAATGCATAATCAAGTTTAATGTTGAAGTGGTAGTCATCAACAATTTCAAATCCAGAAAGCTCTGTAGCATTTCCTGCAAGCATGTCTTTCGCACCTGCAATCATTGAGAAGTATGTTGTTGACTTGGCTCCTGTAGCAGGTGTAAACATACGTTCAAAGGTATACTTAACATCTGATGAATGTAGTTCTGTACCATCTGTGAAGTAAACACCCTTCTTTAATGTAAAGGAATATACTTTTCCATCTTCAGAAACCTTTGGGAAATCTTCAATCAATACTGGTTCTTCTTCATTGTTATCATCGAAACGTAAGAGTGACTCAGTTACTTCATCTGCAATCGAAGCAGCACCAGAAGATGTACTAATCTGCATGTCTAAGCCTGTACCCGCATTTGCTTGACCGAAGCGTAATACCTTCTTCTCTGTTGTTGTCTCAGCTGTTGAGCTTGACTTTCCTGCACTGCATCCTGCAAGCAAGGAAATTGTTGTTGCAATTACTGCAAACTTTTTAATAAATTTACTCATCTTTTCCTCCCTGTACCTTTATCGTGTTGGCGTAAAGTACTATACAAAAAATCCCGTCATCACAATATACATTCGTATACTGCAAGGACGGGATATATCATCACGTGTTACCACCTTGTTTTATTGTTTCATCACTGAAACAACCTCATCGAGTACCAACATACTCTAATCCTATAACGGGAATGCCCGGTCATGCCTACTTATCGACACAACAGCTCCAAGACCATTTTCATTACTCATTAACTTGTTCGCTTTCACCTAACCGAACTCTCTAAGAAGTGTTAAAGTAACTACTTTTCTCTTCATTGCTTTTGTATGTGAACTACTTTAATGCATATATTGTTATCTGTCAAACAAAATAATTTTCATTTGCTAAAATTTTCTTTCAAATACTTTATAGAATTGTATTTATCAACCTATATCGTACGTATTTAATAGCGTTTTTAAGTTTCCAATTTTTTCTTATCTTGTTGCTGTTTTCTTTTTAGCCACTACCATAATCATGATTGAAAGAGAAATTACCATAAGAGTTGTATACATCATTGGATTAAAGTAATCCGCTGTCTTTGGTGTCTCCTTAAAGTTTGTAATTGTGAAGCCTGTTTG
The DNA here is from genome assembly GCA_937895985.1 of uncultured Solobacterium sp. Next base: position 264 of record CALBKL010000251.1, on the reverse strand, counting down.
TACATCGCCAGTTATACTTGTCGTATATCCAGCAATTCTATCTTCATCAATTGTATAGATAATTTCGTGTCCATCGTTTGCATCATATTTTGGTAGATTTGCAAATGTATGTCTCCAGTTATCAGCAGATGTGATTGTGATTGTATCTTTGATAGAACCATCTGCAAGAAGTTTAACTGTAATAGATGTTGCCGGTCGCCCAACCCACTTCTTCTCTACATCAATCGATCTTATTTCAGTATTTGTATTTGTGATTGTATAACC
>CALBKL010000250.1 GCA_937895985.1 uncultured Solobacterium sp. | reverse complement strand
TTTGGTCTTTCTCTACCTGCAAGTAATGCAATCAATGGCTTAGGAATGACAATATTATCTGTTCCTGGGTTGATGATAACACCTTGAATCTTTGTGTTTGGATCGGATAATAATGCATCGTATTCTTGAATTGTTCTTACGATATTCTTTGGTGTATCATCCTTCTCACCAGCCACCTTGAACTTTGTGGACTCTTCAACATCTGTAAATGCAGGGAAGAATGCTTTCCCATCATTTGTATTGATGAGGAAGAACTTAATCTGTGATGGGTTTACTGTTGGTAAAACACCATTGTGATCTGGCTTTAGTTCTACATCAAAATTACAAGGTGCTAGTAATCTTGCTTTCTTTAATGCGTTTGATAACGCCTCTTGTCTTTCAGGGGTACTTCCGAGTTTTAAATCATTGATTGCTTTCTTTACTTCTGGATTTGTAACAGGGGCAATCGTTCCCTGCTGGATTTTTGCTTTCTTATCTGACATGATGTACTCCTTTACATTCTTAGTAATTATACCCTTTTTTTCGCTATCATTCACTAGGTTACATCATATTCCACGGAAAGAATGATGCACAGTATGATTTGACAAACAGAAAATCAAATATTTAAATATTATACATATCCATTACAGTAAATTAGAAGTGATAGAGGTATTGAACTATGATTTTTCATGAATTTGGTGATAAATGTTTACCACATATCGTATTGATCCATGGAGGCGGTAATTCGTGGTGGAATTATCTCCGACAAGCACAAATATTATCTGAAAAATATCATGTCATTTTACCAACGCTTGATGGTCATGGGGAAGAATATCAAAAAGAATATATTTCAACTGAAGCTTCTGCTCAAAAGATTTTGGAGTACATAAAAAGTAATTGTGGCGGAAAGGTATTTGCGCTAGGCGGTGTATCCTTAGGCGGTCAAATTGTTATCGAACTATTATCATTAGATCGTAATATTGCTCAAAAAGCGATTATCGATGGAAGTATTTGTATTCCTCAACCTAAATTAGCTAAAATTTGTGTAGGTATTGTAAAAGTATTTGGCAAACTCATGCTTAACAAATCTGTATGCAAACTTCAATTAAGTCTGATGAAAAAAATATATCCCAATATGGCATTTACAGAAGAACTTGATAACTACTATATGGAAGATATGCCAAGGCTCCCTATTAAAACACTGGTAACTATCTACCAAACATATATGGGAGAATATTCTTTGAAACCATCCATTTCCGAAAGCAATGCCGAGGTTTTATATATTTATGGTGAAAAAGAAATGCGTTGTGTGAAGGAATCTGCAAAATGCTTTAAACAAATGCATCCAAACTGCACTCTATATGAAGCAAAAGGCTATAATCATGGATATCTTTCCATCTATTTACCTTTAGAGTGGATAAGACTAGTAAATCCATTTTTGGAAAACTCACATTCATCTAAAGAAGAAATCAAACCATAACGTATTATAATAGAGAAGATTTTAAGGAGTCATATATGAAAAAAATAACTTGGAATTCACCTGTCATCTTATCGTTTGCCCTGATTAGCTTAATCGCATTAGGACTAAACACTATAACAAACGGCACTACAAACTATCTTATATTCTCTGTATATGGAGGATCATTCCTCAATCCCCTGTTCTATCTGCGTTTATTTACACACGTATTAGGACACGCAGACTTATCACACTACATGAATAACATGTTGTTATTCTTATTAGTAGGTCCAATGCTAGAAGAAAAGTATGGTAGCCAACGTTTGCTTATCGTTATATTAGTAGTTGCCCTTGTAACAGGTATTGCACATATTATCATCGCTCCACACACAATGTTATTGGGTGCTAGTGGTGTTGTATTTGCCTTCATTCTATTATCAGCAGTAACAGGTTCTAAAGAAGGTATCCCACTTACATTCATCATCGTTGCAGTACTATATATTGGAACACAGATTTATGAAGGTGTATTCAATATCGATAACGTATCACAGTTAACTCATATTATCGGTGGTATTATTGGTGGCGTCTTTGGTATGACACTACGTAAAAGTCGCTAATTTAATTCTAAAATTGCTAGAATTCTACGGAATCTAGCTTTTTAATTTGTATATATTTAATGAAATTGCACATGAAATTCGATTATCATTCACACTCTCTTCACATTTGTGCTCTAAGATAATAGACGTAGTAACAAGGAGGATTGAAATATGTCAGATAACTTAAATGAAACAAACAACGAATTTAATGAATCAAATCAATCTGAAACAGTTGAAAACAAAACAGAAACTGTTGAAGAACAACATACACAAGATGTAACAGAAGCTACTCAACAAGCAGCTAATGTAGATGCTAAAGAATCTAGCGAACAAGCAAAAGTAGAAACAGTTAACCAAACTGTTATGACAACACCAACCAAAAAGCAAAATATAATCGGCTCAAAAGTCATTGCGACTGTAGGTAAAGGTGCACTTGCAGTACTGTGTGGATTTGGTGGTGCTTGGCTATATTCAGCACAAAGTGGAAATACTGGTAAAACAGTGGTTTATCAAACAACAGAATCCGGTAGCAGTAAAACAACTTCCGTTTCTAACGAAAAAGATGGATCCGGTTTAACAGTTGCAGAAGCTGCCGCAAAAGCAGCTCCTTCTACAGTAGAAATTCAAACAGAAATCACACAACAATCGTATGGCATGTTCGGTGGTACATACACAACAAACGCTGCTGGTTCTGGTGTCATCATTAGTAAAGATGGTTATATCGTTACAAACAACCATGTAATTGATGGTGCCCAAAAGATTACAGTTAAGACTAGTGATGGAACAGAGTATGACGCAAAACTTGTTGGTACCGATGCAAAGAGCGATATTGCAGTATTAAAGGTTGACGCAAATGACTTAACACCTGCTACACTTGGTGATTCATCCAAGATTTCTGTAGGTGATACCGCAATCGCAATTGGTAACCCATTAGGTACACTTGGTGGAACCGTTACAGATGGTATCATCTCTGCAACATCTCGTGAACTTGTTGTTAACAACGAATCTATGAAGCTCATCCAAACAAATGCCACAATCAACTCTGGTAACTCAGGAGGTGGATTATTTGATGGTAACGGTAATTTGATTGGTATCGTACAGTCTAAAGACTCTGGTACATCTTCATCTGGCGCAACAATCGAAGGTATCGGCTTTGCAATTCCAGTAAATGACGCAATGGAAGTTGCTGAACAGTTAATTAAGAATGGTAAAGTTACAGACCGTGCAACATTAGGTGTATATTTACAGACACTCACAACACAACAAGGCAATTACACTCCAGGTGTATATGTTACGAATGTTATCGATGGTAGTGGTGCACAGGCTGCAGGTTTAAAGGCTTACGATAAGATTGTTGGTGCAGATGGCAAGGAAGTTTCTAGCTATCCAGATTTATCCGCAATTCTAAAGACAAAGAAACCTGGTGATACAATTGATTTAACAATTGATAGAGATGGCAACCAGATTCAAGTTACAGTTACTCTTACAGGCACATTAGATGCAACACAATCCCAAAACAATAATCAACAGACTCTCCCAAATCAAGGCGAACAAAATAGCGACAAGAAATAACCAATAAAATACAGAGTATACCCCCCTATACTCTGTATTTTTGTTATAAAAGTTGACCAGTTGTTGACCAATACAAAAGAAAAACCCGCTATTTATACGGGTTTTTTAACTATGGCGCAGGAACAGGGATTTGAACCCTGGCACCGTGTTACCGATCTACAAGCTTTCCAAGCCTGCCCCTTCAACCGCTTGGGTATTCCTGCAAAGTTTTCATAGGACATGAATTATAATACCAATTATTATTCAAAAAATAAAGTATTAATGTAGAAATAATTTAACTTTCCACGTAAAATAAACATACTGGAGGTTATACAAAATGAGCGATTTGACAAAGAAAGCATTAGGCGCTTCTCTAAAGAAGATTTTATTACAGAAGCCTCTCGAAAAGATTACAATCACCGATCTTACAAATGATTGCGGTGTAAACCGCCAAACATTTTATTATCACTTCCATGATATATATGATTTAATTGATTGGATTTATCTTGCGGAGGGCGAAGAAGCCATCGGAACTCAACGTAGTTATGATAGTTGGCAAGATGGACTTCTGTCTGCCTTCAAGATTATTGAAAAAGAAAAACATTTTATCTTAAATACAATTCACTCTCGTTCACAATCCCACATCATGCGTATGCTAGAAGATGCGGCGGAGTACTTACTATTAAATGTAATTCGTGAACT
>CALBKL010000249.1 GCA_937895985.1 uncultured Solobacterium sp. | reverse complement strand
CATAACTTTTGAGGATACGTCATCCCCAGCAAGAAAGCCATTAGATAATAGCATATAATCACTATGTATGCAATATTTAATACCGATTGATACTACATAAACTCTAATAAGATACTATTTAGAATTTCAAAGCCCTCTTCACTACAACGAAGACGATTTCCCTCAAGTATGAGTTTTCCTTCGTTGCATAACTTTTTAATCTGAGTACTATATACTTCTAATACGGATGTGTGAAACCTTTCTTCAAAGAGCTGGATATGCATCCCTTCTTTTAGGCGAAGTCCCATCATCACTGCCTCAAACATTTGTTCTTGGAGTGATAAATCAATTGTGTCTTTGATAGAAGGATCTTCAATATACTTTCTTACGTTCTTTGGAATATCATAACGTATACTTCCTTCAAGTCCACTTGCACCGCAGCCGATTCCATAGAAGTCTTGGTAGTTCCAATACGCACAGTTATGTTGTGAAATCATACCTGCTTTCGCAAAGTTACTGATTTCATATTGGACAAAGCCATACTTTGGAAGTATCTTACATATCCACTCATACATATCTGCTTCAACATCATCCTCAAGATGTTCATATCCCTTTTTCGCAAAGACTGTGTTTGGTTCTATTGTTAATGAGTATAGTGAAAGATGTGTTGGTTCTAATGCAATCGCATCCTTCACTGACTTTTCTAATGATTCCATGGTCTGTGTAGGTAATGAGTACATCAAATCCAAAGAGATGTTATCAATACCATACTTACGTAATAACTGCATTGTTTCTGCGACATCTTCGAGTTGATGATGTCGGTTCATCATCTGTAGTAATCTTTCATCTGATGTTTGAAAGCCTATGCTTGCACGGTTTACACCGTGTTTGTGTAATATCTTTGCTTTGTCTTCATCAAACGTTTCTGGATTAATTTCAATCGTATATTCCTGCACCATGCGTGCATAGGGATCTAATAAACTGAGCAATTGATCTAGTTGTGATGAAGATAGTGCAGTTGGTGTACCACCACCAATATAGATTGTCTCTAGCGAATCATTGAGATGACGATTTTGTATATCAGCTTTGATTGCTTCTAACCATTGATTTGCGAGTGTTTCTTGATAGCCTACATGGCAGAAATCACAATACGAGCAAATTGTTCTACAGAATGGTACATGCAAGTAAAGATGCTTTGGTTTAGTTATCATCATCCATTGATAGAACAGACATAAACGCTTCCTGTGGAATCTCTACAGATCCTACCGCCTTCATTCTCTTCTTTCCTTCTTTTTGTTTCTCTAGAAGTTTCTTCTTACGAGAAATATCACCACCATAGCACTTGGCAAGTACGTTCTTGCGCAAGGACTTGATATTTGTTCTAGCAATAATCTTACCACCAATGGCAGCCTGTACAGGAATCTCAAATTGTTGCTTAGGAATGAGTTCCTTCAGCTTTACTGTGATTGAAGAACCACGTGCATATGCTTCTGAGCGGTGAATAATCACTGATAATGCATCGACGTTTTCACCGTTCAGTAGAATATCCATACGTACAAGATCTTGTGCACGATAGCCAATGAGTTCATAGTCTAATGAAGCATATCCCTTTGAACATGACTTTAACTTATCAAAGAAGTCAAAGATGATTTCTGAAAGTGGTAATTCATAGATAATCATGTTTCTACCAGTATCGATGATTTCCATTGTCTGATAGATACCACGCTTATTCTGGCATAAGTCCATGATGGCACCGATATATGTGTCAGGTACCATAATACTTGCTTTTACATATGGCTCTTCGACACGGTCAATTCTAGCCGCATCTGGCATTCTTGCAGGGTTATCAATTTCAATCATTGACCCATCCGTTAAATATACATGATAGATAACAGATGGTGCAGTTGCAATTAAATCGAGGTTATATTCTCTTTCTAAACGTTCCTGGATAACATCCATGTGTAGAAGACCTAAGAATCCACAACGATAACCAAAGCCTAATGCTTGGGATGTCTCTGGTTCATATTGTAAGGATGCGTCATTTAACTGTAGTTTATCTAACGCTTCACGTAAGTCACCATATTTTGCCGCATCAGTTGGATATAGACCACAATATACCATTGGGTTTAACTTGCGATATCCAGATAATGGTTTCTCTGCGGGATTTTCTACTTTCGTAACCGTATCACCGACACGTACATCTTGGATGGACTTGATTGAAGCTGCAAACCAACCTACGTCACCACACATTAATGTATTCATCTTTACTTCACGTGGATTACGAATACCTACTTCTAGTACTTCGTATTCTGCGCCTGTTGCCATAAAACGAATCTTATCACCGACCGAAAGACTACCCTCACGGATACGAATTAATGCGATGATTCCACGGTATGGGTCATAGAATGAGTCGAATACTAATGCTTGTAGCGCTGCGTTTTCATCTCCATTTGGTGCAGGGATATGAGATACAATTTGTTCTAAAACTTTATCAACGTTTAATCCACTTCGTGCAGAGATGAGTGGTGCATTACTACAATCCAAGCCGATGATATCTTCAATCTCACGGATTGTGACATCAGGTTGTGCATTCATCATATCTACTTTGTTAATAACAGGTAGAATTTCTAGGTTATTGTCTAATGCTAGATAGGTATTTGCGAGGGTTTGGGCTTGTACACCTTGGGTAGAGTCAACGACTAAAATCGCACCCTCACAAGCCGCTAGTGAGCGTGATACTTCGTATGTAAAGTCGACGTGACCTGGTGTATCAATCAAGTTAAAGAGATACTCTTGTCCATCTTTAGCGGTGTAGCTTAGCTGTACTGCATTCAACTTAATTGTGATACCACGTTCTCTTTCTAGATCCATTTCATCCAGAATCTGAGCTTTCATATCACGTTCTTTTACCGTTTCTGTCATTTCAAGAATACGGTCTGCCAATGTTGATTTACCATGATCAATATGGGCAATAATACAGAAATTTCGTATGTGCTTTTGATCCATTTACTCAAATACCTTCCCTATCATATTTCTACCTGCACCATTGGCATAAGCATCTGCTGTCATTCTGCTCTTGCCTTCTGGCTGTAGTTCATAAACTTCGATAATACCACCAATGCTTGCAACTTCCATCGCATGATTCTTGAAGCCTAAGATTTCTCCAGGTTTAACTTGATGGTCTTCTTTTCTCATTCTAACCTTACAGAACTTCATACGCTTTCCATCAACCACACCATATGGCATTGGCCAATCAATTAAACCACGAATGTGGTTATACAGAGTTTGTACATCCTCTACTGCAAAATGTACCTTCTCTTCTTCCTTTGTAATATTTAATCCAAGAATTACTTTATTATCATCCTGTGGTTCTCCCACTAATTTTCCTGCAATGTAATCTTCTAAATTCTCCTTGACTAGTTGCTTACTTAATACAAGTAAACGCTCATTTAATTCTGCCATCGTTTCATCTTTACCAAGCGGTGTTGTAACTCTAGCATAGATATCTCCTGCATCCATAGCTTTTGTCATTTGGATTAGACTTACACCAGTTTCTGTTTCACCACCCATAACCGCATGATGAATCGGTGCCCCTCCACGATACTTTGGTAAAAGTGATGGATGTACATTAATGCAACCAAAACGTGGATATTCTAGAATGCGTACTGGTACAAATTGTCCATACGCACAAGTCAAGATTAACTCAGGTTCATATCGTAAAACATCATCCACATGTTCCTTCAAGAGATCAGGTTGGATCACCGGAATCTGATATTGATCTGCTAAAGCATGTGTTGGTGTCATCTGGATGGTATGTTTTCTTCCAACCGGTTTATCTGGTTGGGAAACAACAGCTACGACGTTATATCCTTCATCGATTAAGGTCTGTAATATACCGCTAGCAAATTCTGTTGTACCAAAAAATATAATTTTTGTCTGTTTCATCTCTCATACCTCCACCGTGATATTATACCCTACTTTTTTGGGGTTTTCATTGCATTTTACACTTCACTTTGATATAATCCTAATGCTAATAAGTGGACAGGAGGTGTACTCATGGCAAATATCAAGTCACAGAAGAAGCGCGCACTAACTAATCTGAAAAGACAGAATGCGAAGGCTGGACAGAAGAGCGAACTAAAGACAGCAATCAAGAAGGTTCTTTTAGCTGTAGAAGCTAAGGACGTTGAAGCTGCTACTGCTGCTTACAACACAGCAAATAAGTGCTTAGACAAGGCAGTTGTATCTCATATCAAGAATAACAACTATGCTGCTCGTCAGAAGTCAAGACTCGCTAAGGCTGTCAATTCCATTCAGAAATAAAAAACGTGGCTCTAAGAACCGCGTTTTTATTTTGTTGCCTCTAACCAATACTTCTTTTGTTGTAATAATTCTTTGCGATAGTCATCGTCATGTGGATATTTTGCTAAAACCCCATCTATGAAGGCTATCTGTCGATCACAATAGGAAAGATATTCTTTCCCCTTTTTTTGTTGGAGATAAACTCCACAGAGGATCTCATCATCACGATATGATTCATGATAATCTGTTGTAAAACTGATTGCGATATAGTCGAAATCACGCTCTGTAATTAACTCTTCTTGATCAATCGTATAGTGATGATCACTAATCCATTTCCGTAATAGCTCTGGTTTACGATTGACTTCGACAATCAATTGTTTACATGTACGTAAACGTTTTTCCCCTGCAGCTTCTAGTATATCTTTTGCGGTATAGTAGCCCATACCTGCAATCACCACAACATCGACGTCTTGTGGTACATGGTCAAAGCCATTGGATAAGATTGTTTCAATTTGACCATCAAGGTTTTCCGCTTGGATATTGCGTTTGGCAATCTCTAATGGTCCCTTTGCAATATCACAAGCGTATGCTTTTTTTACCTTTTTATGTTTGATTGCTAGGATAGGAAGAAAGGCATGGTCTGTACCAATATCTGCCAAGACCACGCCTTTGTTTATCATATCCGCAATTTTCTGGATACGTAAATTCATCTTATTTGTCAAAGAAATCCTTTAATCTCTTTGAGCGTGATGGATGTTTCAATTTACGTAGTGCTTTTGCTTCAATCTGACGAATACGTTCACGTGTGACGTTAAATTCACGTCCTACTTCTTCAAGTGTACGTGTACGGCCATCATATAAACCAAAACGTAAGCGTAATACCTTTTCTTCACGTTCTGTCAGACCACTGAGAACGCTATTGATTTCATCCTTCAATAACTGATTACTTGCATATTGATCAGGACTGAGTGCTTCCTTATCCTCAATAAAGTCACCTAAGTGAGAATCATCTTCTTCACCAATTGGTGTTTCTAGTGATACAGGTTCTAAGGCAATCTTTTGGATTTCTCTTACCTTTTCTGGAGAGATACCTTCCATGCGCTGACTAATTTCTTCAGCAGATGGATCACGTCCTAATTCCTGCACCAATTGACGCTGTACACGTGTTAACTTATTGATTGTTTCTACCATGTGTACTGGAATACGGATTGTTCTAGCTTGGTCTGCAATGGCACGTGTAATCGCCTGACGAATCCACCATGTTGCGTATGTAGAGAACTTGAATCCCTTCGTATAGTCAAACTTTTCAACTGCCTTTACAAGGCCCATGTTACCTTCCTGGATTAAATCTAAAAATAACATACCTCTACCAACATATTTCTTAGCGATAGATACAACTAAACGTAAGTTACTAGAGATTAAGATGTTTCTAGCCTCTTCATCACCTTCTTCAATACGCTTTGCAATCTCAGGTTCATCTTCTGGCTTTAAGAGTGGTACACGTCCAATCTCCTTTAAATACATCTTAACAGGGTCATTTAACTGTACATTACCACCTGTAGAGAAGGATGTTAAATCCAAAAGACTAGATAAAGGTTTTTCTTCATCATCATCAAGATCAGGGTCTTTACCTTCAACATCTTCATCTTCTACATCATCAACGTCATCATCTAGTAAGTCTAAATCATCATCTTCGGTTGCAGTGAGTTCTTCGATGTCCTCATCTTCAACAATCTGAATATTCTCTGTATTGAACCAATCCCAGAGTTCTTCCATATCATCGTCAGACATATCTAAGTGCTCTAAGGATGCCATGACATCCTTCTGTGCGATGGAACCGTTCTTCTTCGCAATTTCCTTATAATCTTCTTTGAGTTCATCAAGGTTCTTTAATTCTTTTACCTTACCTGAACGCTTATATGTTTCAATTTCTTTTGTGTCTTTCTTGTTGTCTTTCACTTTTGTTTTTTTCTCTTTCGCTTCTTTTGTTTTCTTAGGAGCTTTTTCTTCTGCTACTTCTTTCTTTTTCTTTTTGGAAGTTGCTTTTTCTACTACAACTTCCTCTTTTTCTTTCTTTGAAGCTTTCGTAGTTTTACTTGTTTCCTTCTTCATCGAGATACCTCCTCAGTTCTTGAATGCACTTTTGGTATTTTTCCATAAGTACCTTTTGACTCATATCGTTAAGACCGGCTTGTGAGAGTTGTTCGTAATACGCATCTCTCTCCTTCTGCAATGTTGTAATTTTTACCTTGCGAATGGCTCCTTTTAGGACCGCTTCGTCATAGTCGATATCATATGCAGGCATGGATACCAGTCTTGTTAGTAAGTCTTTTACTTCTTGCTTATTCGTACGATCAATCAGATGACTTGGATCAGCGTCATGGAATGTATGTAAACTATCAATAATTAACATCGCCAATAACTTATGTGTTTTGTCATTTAGATAGCCTAACTCTACTTCAAATGTATGCGCATGGCTTGATGATTTTAACATCATCATTAGTATTAAATCTTCCGCATCTAGGGAACCATCCGGAATCGATAGTTTCTTCTGTACGGTTTGATTGATTGGTCGATTGATTTTTTGTGGCACATAGTCAACTGGCATATGTGTCATCTCCGCCAATTGGTGTGTAAAGTAGCGGCGATCTACCTCATCAGGTAATGTCGCAATATCTGCTTGTACCTTACGAATCAATTCTTTTTTATCAGAGTAGTTATTTAGGTTTGTCTGTGAAACTTGATACTCAATCACAAATTCCATCCAAGTAACTTCATCCTTGAGAACACTCTTTAAACCTTCCGCTCCTTGTTGGCGTACCAGTTCATCTGGGTCTTTGCCTGTCAGATTGCGAATCACTGATACATCACAACCTGCTTTTCTAGCCATATGTACTGCACGTAAGGTAGCAGCCTGTCCAGCACGGTCGCCATCATAACAGAATACAATCTTCGCAGCGATATTCTTTAACAGATGAATCTGTCTTTCCGTACAGGATGTTCCAAGTGTACAAACTGCATTGAAGATGCCAGCTTTAGCAAAAGCAATCACATCTGTTACACCTTCACATACGTAAATCTTTCCTTCCTTACGGGCAACAGCCTTTGCACGGTGATAGTTATATACAATATCACCCTTGGTAAAGATATCTGTTTCGTTTGTATTGATATACTTGGAAGGATGATTAGGATCTAGAATACGTGCACTAAATCCTATCGGATTACCATATTGGTCATGAATTGGAAAGGTAATACGACCAGCAAAGGTATCATGGATACCAGACTCATTGATACGTATTAAGTTTGCACGATTCATGTCCGCATCACTAAAACCTTTAGCATGTAAAAAGTGATATAACGCTGTCTGATTTGGGTTATAGCCTATCTGAAACTCACGAATCAAATCTGCAGTCATCCCACGCTTTTCAAGATACTTCTTTTCATTCACGGCTTCAGGTGTATCCAGTTGATACATCATATACTGAATCGCCGCATTCATAACATTGTACAGTGCTTCTTTATGAGGATCCTTACTAGTTCTCTGTTCGATATCAACATCGACCTGTAAAGGATAACTAATCAAAGACGCAACTCTACCAACGGCTTCAGGGAATGTGATATTCTCGTAGTTCTGTACGAATGTATACACATTACCTCCATTACCGCAAACAAAGCATTTATAGATTCTCTTTTCTGGTGAAATAGACATCGATGGATCATGATCATCATGGAAAGGACAAATCGCTACATAGGAATTTCCTTTGCGATGAACCTGAATGTAGTGACCGATGACATCGACAATATCCGCTTTTTCACGAATGGCATTTATATCATGATCACTAATCTTTGCCATATTCCCTCCTTCTTAGAAACGAATTTCCTTACAAATCTTGTTACGAACTTCTTCTACAGTCATACGTTCCTGTTCCATGGAGTCACGGTAACGGATTGTAACTGTACCATCTTCCATCGTCTGTTCGTCAATTGTGATACAGAATGGTGTACCAACTTCATCTTGACGACGGTAACGCTTGCCAATAGATCCTGCTTCATCATATGTCACTGCAAAATCATAAGATAATTCATGACGAATCTCTTCTGCCTTTTCAGCATACTTCTTACGTAGTGGTAAGATTGCGGCCTTCACAGGTGCTAGCACTGGGTTAAAGCGCATTACTACACGTGTCTCACCATTCTCAAGTGTTTCTTCATCATATGCATCTGTAAAGAACATGAAGAATAAACGTTCAACACCTACAGCTGGTTCCACTACATATGGAAGATACTTCTCATTTGTAATTGGATCTAAGTAAGTTAAATCCTTACCAGATGTATTCTGGTGTTGTGTTAAGTCGTAGTCTGTACGGTCTGCAATACCCCAAACTTCACCCCAACCCCATGGGAACTTGTATTCAATATCTGTTGTGCCCTTTGAGTAGAATGATAACTCTTCCTTCTCATGGTCTCTGAAACGTAAGTTTTCTGGATTTCCACCTAGCTTCACAATCCAATCCATGCAGAAGTTACGCCAATATGGGAACCACTCATCATCAGTACCAGGCTTGCAGAAGAATTCCATTTCCATCTGTTCAAATTCACGTGTACGGAAGATAAAGTTACCTGGAGTAATTTCATTACGGAAGGACTTACCAATCTGGCAGATACCAAATGGTAACTTCTTACGATATGCACGTGCCACTTGTTTGAAGTCTACAAACATGCCCTGTGCTGTTTCAGGTCTTAGATAAATTGTATTCTTAGAATCTTCCAATGTTCCTTGGAATGTCTTAAACATCAAGTTGAACTGACGAATGGATGTAAAGTTATGTCCACCACAATCAGGACATGGAACGTTATTATCCTTGATGTATTGTTCCATCTGTTCATTGCTCCAACCCTCTGGATTTACTGTTCCATTGGAGAAGGATTCAATTAACTGGTCAGCACGGTGTCTTGTATGACACTGCTTGCAATCCATTAAAGGATCAGAGAAACCCTTTAAGTGTCCTGATGCTTCCCAAACCTTAGGATTCATTAAGATTGCTGCTTGAATCTCTTCATTGTTTGGGTCTTCTTGTATAAACTTCTTTTGCCACGCACGCTTGATGTTATCTTTCAAGTTAACGCCTAAAGGACCAAAGTCCCAAGTATTACTTAAACCACCATAAATTTCTGAGCCTTGAAATACAAATCCTGTATTCTTTGCATGCGAAACAATTAAGTCAAATGTCTTCTGTCTATCCATTGAAAATGAGCCTCCAAAATATTCCCATAATATCCTGTAAAGTATAGCATTTTCAACCTATTTTTACAATCTTACGATATGGCATATCACTGCTAAAAAAATAAAATTCCCCTAGTAGTATTCTCTAGAGGAATGAAATATTTGTACTTCAAAACTGATATTGAAATTATTTTAAATCAATCGGTCCTTTTTTATCATTTTTAATAGCATCTACTAGACCATCAATAATCTGTACAGCCTCAAGTGTACCAATATATTTACCATCTTCACGTAAAGCAAAATAACTAATGACAACTGGATGTCCTGAACGTTCAGATAATATGGTAAGACTATCACGTTTACCATTCTTAAAATCACTAATTAGCATACGTACAATTGGTTCAACGCGCTTTGGATGGCAAGAATATACTGGTCTGCCAAGGGCTACTTGTGGACGTGTAAATACCTTCTCACCTTCATTAAAATAAATGTTTATATCGTTTTCATCAACAAGTGTAATTTCAACAGGAAGTGCATTTAACATTGCCTTCAACTGTTTGAAACTCATATGTCCACCTGAAATCTCAATACTTTCATCGTGGATAATTGTTGGATATTTAACCTCTTTTACCTTATCCCATACCGGTATATCTTCT
>CALBKL010000248.1 GCA_937895985.1 uncultured Solobacterium sp. | reverse complement strand
GAAATTAACTGCCATTCAAACATCTATTTCTGATGCATATTATTCTATCTCAGATAATATTGATGAACTGCACAAACTTGTTGGTGAATATGATATGGATGAAGAAGAAATCAATGAGATGGAAGAGCGTCTCTTTGCAATTCAAAAGCTAAAGAGAAAATATGGAAACTCTATTGAACAAATTCTCTCTCAACAAGAACAACTCAAACAACAAGTACAGATGTTTACACATCGTAAAGAATTTGTTGAACAGATGGATAAAAAGATTCAAACAGCATACAACCTATATCAAAAAAATGCATCGAAGTTATCCAAGATTCGACAATCACGTGCGAAAGAACTTGATGATGCAATTCTTATCAATTTACATGAACTAATGTTACCAAATGCATGCTTTAAAACAGTTTTTACTGAATGTAATCCTAGTGAACATGGAAATGAGAATGTTGAGTTTATGATTTCCATGAATAGAGGGGAAGATCCTAAATCACTTGTTAAGACTGCCTCTGGTGGTGAATTAAGTCGCCTAATGCTTGGTTTAAAGGTAATCTTTACAAAACTACAAGGAATTCAAACTGTTATCTTTGATGAGATTGATACGGGTGTCAGTGGTCCGGTTGCAACTGCGATTGGACAAAAGATGAAGGAATTATCCAATTCATGCCAAGTCTTTGCAGTAACACATTTAGCACAAGTAGCAGCTTGTGCAGACACACATTATTTTGTATCGAAAGATGATAAAGATAATAAGACAATTACACATGTGACTGAATTAGATGAGAGGGGACGCATTAATCAGCTTGCGTTAATCTTTAGTGGTAGTATTACCGATATTTCTAAGAAAGCTGCACAAGAACTCTATCGGAGAAATCATAGCTAATGTATCACGTATATTTTCATATTGATTTAAATGCATTCTTTGCAAATGCAGAAGTGCTATTAAACCCTGAATTAAAAGGAAAACCGATAGTTATTTCTGGAGCAACGAGACGCAGTGTTGTTTCAACAGCAAGTTATGAAGCACGTGCGTATGGTATTCATAGTGCAATGCCCGTTAGTGAAGCGCAAAAACTTTGTAAAGATTTAATTATCGTTGAAGGTCATTATACTTGGTACCGCAATCTTTCGGAGCGTTTTATGGAGATTGTTCGTTCCTATACAAGCCTGGTAGAACAGGCATCTGTAGATGAATGCTATGCTGATATGACTGAAGCTATCAAAAAATTCGAAAGACCATTAGATCTTGCTTGGTCTTTACAGAAACAAATATATACTGAACTTGGTTTAACCTGTTCTATTGGTGTAGCACCGAATATGTTTTTAGCCAAGATGGCTAGTGATATGAAAAAGCCTAACGGCATTACTGTCTTACGGATTCGAGATGTAAAAGAAAAGATGTGGCCTTTACCAATTAAAGATATGCGGGGCATAGGGAATAAAACAGTTCCTTATATGCAAGAAATAGGCATTCGAACAATTGGAGACTTAGCGAACTGTAAAGATATCGCAAAACTTAGAGAAATCTTAGGTAAAAATACTGATGATTATATCGATCGTGCAAATGGCATTGATCATCGAGAACTAGAGACAGAATGGGATGCTAAATCTATGGGCATTTCTGAGACGTTATTAGAAGATATTAATGAATATGAGGAATTAGCTGGTTTAATTAGAACACTAGCGAGAACGCTCTCTAAACGCCTTAAAAACGCAAGTAAAGTTGGAAGTTCTATACATATTCGTATTTGTTATTATGATTTTAAAAACATTACACGTGCTATGAAGTTATCTTCGCCAATTTGGCGTGCAGATGATATTTATAATGCAGCGATAGCCTTGTTTGAAGATAACTGGGAAGAGGGGGAAGCAGTACGCTTGCTCGGCATTACAGTGGGTGATTTCGCTGATGAAGGCTATGTTTCTTCACAACTCAATTTATTTGATGAAGAAGCAGCATTTAAAGCAGAAACAAAAGATATTATCAACGATTTAAATGGTATGCTTGGACTCAAGAAAGCTTTTGTTAGAGCTAGCAATCTTTTAAAGGAGAATAGTGATGAAGATTCATGATGCATTTGCTGATTATTTCACAAACATAAAAATTAACGAAGGCAAGAGCAAGCGTACAGTATCTTCATATGAAAATGATTTAAAGCAATATCAACAATTTTTAGCTGAACAAGGTATTACGAATACAAAAAAGATTCAGCCGGAGTTAATTGAAGAGTTTATTGCAAATCAAAGTGAATATAAAGCATCAACATCATTAGCCAGAATGACTGCTGCGATACGTTCATTTCACCAGTTCATGACGATGATGCATGATGAATCAGATCCAAGCTTAAACTTGCAGGTGCATAAAGGTCCTAAAACATTGCCGGTATATTGTACTGTTGATGAAATTAAACTGTTAATGCAGTCATTTGACGATACAAATATCCAGGATAATCTAGACCATACACTTCTAGAAACTATCTATAGCTGTGGTCTACGAGTATCTGAGGTATGCAATCTAACGATTAATCGTGTAGACCTTGACACAGGGAAAATACGTGTACTTGGAAAGGGGGATAAGGAACGCATTGTTCCAATACCAAAAGGTAGTATTCCACTTCTAAAGCAATACGTTTCTATTACACGTGTTAATCTAGTTCAAAAAAAGACGAATATGTTCTTCCTAAATCGATTTGGACGTAAGATAACTAGTAAGTATGTAGAATTGCTATTACAACGTAAATG
>CALBKL010000247.1 GCA_937895985.1 uncultured Solobacterium sp. | reverse complement strand
GAGTTATTTTTAGAACGAATGAGAGAAATGCTTAAGGATGAGTATCCAGCATATCTTGACAGATTAAACGATCCAGCAAGAAAAGGGTTACGTATCAATACCTTAAAGATTACGCCGGATAATTTTTTTGCGTGTACGAATTATGAGTTAGAAAAAAGTCCATTTGCTAAAAATGGATATTATGCAAACTTAAAAAGTGGTGTCGGTTTTACGCCTGAGCATATGGCTGGATTCTTTTATATCCAAGAACCTAGTGCAAGTTCAGCAGTCACAATTTTAGATCCTAAGCCAGGTATGAAGGTTTTAGATATGTGTGCAGCACCAGGCTCAAAATCAACACAGATTTCTGAAATGTTAGAACAAGAAGGCTTACTTGTAGCAAATGAGATTCATGCTACCCGAGCACGTGTACTTTTAGAGAATATTGAACGCTGTGGTAGTGCAAATACAATTGTATTGAATAATGATCCTAAAGATATCTCTAAAGCATTTCCAGAATTTTTTGATATGGTACTCTGTGATGCACCATGTTCTGGTGAAGGAATGTTTCGCAAAGAAGATCAAGCAGTAGAACAATGGAGTCTAGAGAATGTACAAGCATGTGCTGTGCGTCAATCGTGTATCTTAGATGAAGCATATAAGTGCTTAAAGCCAGGTGGAACAATGGTTTATAGTACCTGTACATTTGCGATGGAAGAAAATGAATTATGCATGCAGAAGTTTATACAAGAACATCCTGATATGCATTTGGTGCCAATTGAAGTTGATTTTGGTAGAAAAGCATTTGATCTTGGAAGTCATACTGATTACGCAAGAAGAATTTTTCCGATGGATGGTGGCGAAGGTCATTTTATTGCGAAACTTCATAAAGATGGTGAACTTACAGAATCAACAAAAAAGATAATGCAATCGCAACCATTACCAAAGGAGGCTAAAGATTTCTTTGATACATTATTTGTAAAGCAATATCCATATTATTTTGTAAAAAATGACAAGGTATATGGCGGTATTCAACCATTCTATGAAGTTGGTAAATGCCATTTACTACGCCACCAGGTTTTTCTTGGGGAGATAGAAAAGAATCGCTTTACACCAAGTCATGCACTATTTATGTCTGCCTACACAAAATTTAAAAATACGATCAATTTAGAGGAAGAAGATGTTCTACGATATATGCGAGGGGAACAATTAAATCTTTCTTGTAAGAAGGGATGGTACGCAGTGTGCTATCATGGTGTTGTGATAGGCGGTGCTAAAAGTGATGGTACTGCTTTAAAGAATAAATATCCAAAAAATTTACGTTTACGATGAAAGGATGAATCCATGAAATTAGACTTATTTTCTTTTATTGATGAAACGATGGCATATTATAAAAGTAAGAGTGCGATATACCAATATGCCGAAGGTAAGCTAAATAAGTTTTTTACGGATGAGTTTTTAAACGGCGAAGATCCTGTTATCTCTATGCGCTCTAGAATCAAAGCAGAAGATAGTTTAAAAGAGAAGTTAATTCGCAATCAGTTCTATCTTCAATACGAAGCAGGTAAAGATGCAATCTCTCACTTAACTGATTTAATTGGTATCACAATGCAATGTCGTTTTATTCGTAATGAAGATCAGCTTTATAAATCATTATTTAATAAATTTACACGAAAGAAAGGTACACCTTACTATGTGGCAAATAATGACCCAGATATCTTTATAGATTTAAGTGTGTTTCAACCACAGTTACAAAGAAATGGTTTTACAATTTATCGTATCGATGGTTATTACACTTTTAACGATGAAATCATTCGTTTTGAACTACAGATTAAATCACTAGTACATGCATTCTGGAGTGAAATTGAACACGAAGTTGTTTATAAGAATCCTGATTTTATTCTCTATGATCAATTTAATAAAGATATGTTAGGTGCTATTCGCGATAATTTAGATGTTGTTGATCGACAACTTGAAATTATGTATGACGAGATTAGCCATCAAACAAGACAAACACAGATTGGTATGGATGAAGTGGGATTTAAACAGTTTGTAGCGCGTAGTATTAATGAATTAGTAAATCGAAAGATGAGAGAATCGGTTGGTTTTACATCTGACTTTAAGAAGTGTTCTGCGATGATTGCACAGTATGTATATGTTCGTGATTTTATCAATGGAGAGCATAACAAAGAACGCATGATGGATTATCTAGAAACATTAAATATGCTTGCGACTAGCAAGTTAGATCTTTCAGAGGAAATCCATTTGGAAAGAGAACATCAAACGGAAGATGA
The DNA here is from genome assembly GCA_937895985.1 of uncultured Solobacterium sp. The sequence continues at coordinate 251 of CALBKL010000247.1, read as the reverse complement.
GTTTTGTCGAATCTTTGGTCAGTATTGGCAAGAACAGTTAAATTCAAACTTCCAATGGCATATTTTCTTTGCGATGTTATTTAGTATTCAGCCAGGAAGTAATATTGATGATTTCACAGATTTCTGTATTATCATCAAACGCTTGCTCATTGAGCCAAATTGGTATCGCAACACGTTTAAGCAGTTTGATGATGACAAAGCACTTGCAATCCAGAATGAATTAGAACTTGTTCTAGCTAACGCGATTGTAG
>CALBKL010000246.1 GCA_937895985.1 uncultured Solobacterium sp. | reverse complement strand
ACTTTGAGATACGAGATAATGGTGAAGGGATTCCTGAAAGTGAACTACCATACGTATGGGATCGTTATCATAAAACATCGCGTTCTTTCTCACGGAATCAGTTAAATACAGGTTTAGGTCTAGCGATTGTCAAAGCAATCTTAGATGCACATGATGCACAGTATGGTGTTACGAGTATTGTTGGAAAGGGTTCAACATTTTGGTTTGAACTAAGGGAAACACATGAAGCTTGATTATTTAGGCGGAACAGAATTTCTTATCAATCAAGGGGACGAGTTCTACCGTATGAACTCTGATACGGAGTTACTTGGACGATTTCTGCGTATCAAACACCAACATCGCTTTCTTGAGATTGGTTGTAATACAGGTGCTATCTTACTGTATGCATCATTACGAAAACCGAAAGAACTGGTAGGGGTAGATTTGTTTTCGGAAGTATTTGAACTAACAAGACAAAATTTAGAGCGTTATCAAGTAGATGCTCAATTACATGCATGCAAGATTCAAGATTATAAAGATCAGCCCTTTGATGTCATTGCATGTAATCCACCATACTTTTCTACAACCAATCAAAACTTGATGAATGTAAATCAATATAAAAGAGCAGGTCGGCATGAAGAAAATTTACCGCTTAGCGAACTATTTACAGCGGTGAAACGTTTGCTAAAGTTAAACGGTTCATTCTATCTTGTACATCGTGCAAGTAGATATAATGAGTTATATCAATATGCTAGTAGAGTGGGTATGTTACCGGTAAGGCTGATGTTTGCCTATGACCATGTTGGCGGAGTTGCGAAAACTGTGTTAATTGAATTTCAGTTTGCAACAGAACATGAATGCATGATTGAAGCGCCAGTTTATTTGGATGATCGTAGTACATTTCCGACAATTGAATAAGACATGATAAAATCCACCTTTTGGTGGATTTGTTGTTTATGATTATTATGGTGCTACGGTTGGAACAGGTGTTGGTGTAGCGTTAGGATCAACTACAGGTGTTGGCGTTGGTGTTGGAACTACCTCTGGTGTAGGGGTAGGCTCAATCGTAGCCTCTGGAGTAGGTTCTATCGTTGGTTCTGGTGTAGGTGTTGCTTGTGGATTATCATTGTATGTTCCTGGTGTTGTATTTGTTTCTGTTGCTGGAGCTGCTGACTTTAATGTATAACATACAACTTCAGCTGGACTTAAGAAACGCATATCGACACCAATCGTACCTACACCATTTGAAATATCAAGTACGAATGTATTTTGGATCAAGTGTTTTCCACGCAAGTAGTTTACTGCCTTATCAGGTGCATAATAGGCTCCTAAGAAGTAGTATGCTTGTCCACCTAGAGAATGACCTGCTAGGAAGTAGTCTGTCGTATCAAGTGGTACAAGAGATGCTGTATCTGGTGTATGACATACCGAAATGACATAATTTTCACTACTGATGTTTGCGTAAGCAGCGTTAACATCAGGTGTACTATTCAATTCATTCTCTAGTCCGACTAAAGAAATAAATCCAGATGAACCATTATGAATGGATACAGAACTATTAGAGATAACTTCAAAGTTTGCAGTTTGTAAAATAGATAAGACGTGAGACTTAATATCGGCAGTAGCAGTATCTTGATCGCCTAATACTGCAAATTTTCCTAGTCGAGCTTTAATGGAAGATAGGGCAGTAGCGACTTCACCATCTGTTTCGGTAGTGATAGTTGCATTAGGTGCATAGATGTCACCACCAAATACCACTGCATCAGGAGCGATACGATTGATTGTATCTACTAGCTTTTGCAAACGACTTTGATTCATGTGGTTACCATAGTAGATATCAGAGACAAATAAGATTTTGGTGTTATTAAGATCTTGTGGAATCTTATCGGATGTGAGTGTCTGGTAGCGTACCGTAAACTTTCTTGGAGCAAGCAAGAAGGCATCTACTAATAGATATAAAACCAAACCGAATATAATCCCTAAAATCAGTAATATCTTTTGTATTTGTTTCATGTGTTTTCCTCGCGTGTATAATCATATCACATCTATGTGGTACAATAAGCACACGAGGGAAGAAAATGTTAACAAGTAAAGGCTATATCATACAATTAGAAACATTGATGCAACAAAAACAAGCAATGCCAGGTGCCAAAGAACTGATCCAGTGTTTACAAATGGAGAATATTAGTTATCTGATTTTAACAGAGCGTTCATCTGTAACAGTGGATGAAATCATAAATCAGTTAGAACATTGTGGCATTCATGGTGTTAGAAAAGAGAATCTCTATACTTCGACAATGGCTGCAGTGGAGTATATCGTCACTCATGATAAAAAGGCGATTGATGTAGATTACATCGGTGGTAAAGGAATTCGTCAAGTATTAAGCGATACAGGGTTTCATATTACCCATCATTGTCCACAATATTTCTTTGTGGGAATGGATAGTAGTTTATCTTATGATGAATATCAGGATGTCTTTACACAGTTAAGAAAAGGTAGCCAACTTGTGTCTGTTGATCATCGTCGTATTCAAATGGTTGATCAAGTTGAGAAGATTGGCAATGGAACGATTGTACGTATGCTAGAGTATGCGGCTGGTGTAAAAGCAATGAATTTTGGTTGTGGTACAAAGATATTACTGAAGTCCGCAAGCAGTCATCTACCGTATTCCTTAAGTGAAACAATCATGATTGGTAATCGCTTTAAAAAAGATATTGTACCTGCATTACAGTTAGGGATGCTTACATTCTATGTGGCCGGTAGTGAAGAGATGATGAAACAAGGTATAAATGATGAATTACATCCAGATTATATTCTGGATGACTTAACAGGATTATTACGATAATCGTCTATTGAGGAGAGCGATATGAAGATTTTGGTTCCGATTGAAAATGATATGATATATCAGCACTTTGGTCATACACCTGCTTTTCGTTTGTATGATGTTGAAGGTAATACGGTTCTTCATACAAAGGATTATGTTCCAAATGGACATGGGCATGTGATAATGTGTCAGATAGCGTTAGAGCTAGGTGTAAATGTTGTGATAGCAGGAGGATTTGGATTACCAGTACAGCAAACTCTATCTTCCAATGGCATTCAAATATATGGTGGCGTTAGTGGTAGAGCAGATGATGCAGTACTTGCCTATCTTGATGGTACGCTTAACTATAATCCAGATATTGCAAAGCATCATTGTGGTTGTCATCATTAAGCATTGAAAAAATAGATGATGATTGTTAATATATTGGTAATGCAGTGATAAAGAATAGTAGTGAGTGATTCATTTTCAGAAAGCCGTGGGTTGATGTGACACGGTATGATGACCTACATGAACTCACCTTTTGAGCATACGTAACTTCTGCGTTAAAGAAGATTTGAGGTGTATGATTGATTTACAATCATAAACTAAGGTGGTACCGCGTATATAACGTCCTTAGAGTAGGACGTTTTTTATTTTGAGAAGGAGATATGATTATGTCATTTGATCACAAGAAGATTGAAGCGAAGTGGCAACAGTATTGGGATGAACATCAAACATTTAAAACAGATGGTTATGATTTTTCAAAGCCTAAGTATTATGCGTTAGATATGTTCCCATATCCATCTGGTTCTGGTTTGCATGCAGGTCATCCGGAAGGATATACCGCAACAGATGTTATCTGTCGTATGAAGCGTATGCAGGGTTTTAACGTATTACATCCAATGGGATTTGATGCCTTTGGCTTACCTGCAGAACAATATGCGATTAAGACAGGTAATAATCCAGCTACATTTACAGAAAAGAATATTGAGACATTCAAGAAACAGTTACGTGCCTTTGGTTTTAGTTATGATTGGGAGCGTGAGATTTCTACAGCAGATCCTTCTTTCTATCACTGGACACAATGGATTTTTAAGCATCTTTTTGAAGATGGCTTGGCAAAATGTGTTGATATGCCAGTAAACTGGTGTGAAGAGTTGGGAACAGTACTTTCCAATGACGAAGTTATTGATGGTAAGAGTGAACGTGGAGGATATCCTGTTGTTCGTAAGAATATGCGCCAATGGGTAATCGATATTCCAGCATACGCTGAAAAGTTATTGGAAGGACTAGAAACCATTGACTGGCCAGAGTCTACAAAGGAAATTCAACGTAACTGGATTGGTAAGTCCGTTGGTGCACAGGTTACTTTTAAGGTTGATGGTCATGATGATAGCTTTGTTGTCTTTACAACTCGTTGTGATACATTATTTGGCGCAACATACTGTGTACTTGCTCCAGAACATGTTCTTGTTGACAAGATTGTAAGTAGCGAGCAAAAAGATGCAGTAGAAGCATATCGTAAAGAATGTGCAACAAAATCTGATTTGGAACGTACAGAGTTAAATAAAGATAAGACTGGTGTATTCACTGGTGCATATGCGATTAATCCAGTAAATGGCAAGAAGATTCCAATCTGGATTTCTGACTATGTACTAGCAAGCTATGGAACAGGTGCGATTATGGCTGTGCCTGCCCATGATGAACGTGACTATGCATTTGCGAAAAAGTTTGGTATGGAGATCATTCCTGTACTAGCCGGTGGTGATGTAACGCAAGAAGCTTGGACACAAGATGGTTTACACATTAACTCTGAATGGCTTGATGGTTTAAATAAACAGGAAGCTATTGATAAGATGATTGAATGGTTAGAATCTAACAAGATTGGTCAAAAGAAGATTAACTATAAGATTCGTGAATGGATCTTTGCTCGCCAAAGATATTGGGGTGAGCCAATTCCAGTAGTTCATCTTGAAGATGATCGCTATGTGGCAATCAGTGATGAAGAGTTACCACTTGTACTTCCGGTATTAGATGACTATAAACCAAGTAAGGGTGGACAATCCCCACTTGCGAAAGATGAAGAATGGGTAAATGTAACTATAGATGGCATCAAGGGTAAGCGTGAAACAAGTACAATGCCAGGGTCTGCTGGAAGTAGTTGGTACTTCTTGCGTTATATCGATCCAAAGAATGATAAGGCGATTGCCGATCCAGAACTACTGAAACACTGGATGCCAGTTGACCTTTATGTTGGTGGACCAGAACACGCTGTAGGACACTTGTTGTACTCTCGTATGTGGAATCGTTATCTCTATGATAAAGGTATCGTTTCTACGAAAGAACCATTCCAGAAGTTGGTTCACCAAGGTATGATCCTAGGTGCAAATGGTATTAAGATGGGTAAGCGTTATCCAGAGTTTGCGATTGATCCAAATGTATTAATTGAACAATATGGTGCAGATACTGTACGTCTATACGAAATGTTTATGGGACCATTAGAAGCCAGCAAGCCATGGAGTGAGCAGGGTGTAGATGGTGCGCACAAGTGGCTAGAGCGTGTTCACCGTTTGATTGTGGAGTCTAATAAACTCAGTGATACAAATGACGGCTCTTTAGATGAGGTATATCATGCGACTGTTAAGAAGGTCACAAGTGATATCGAAAGTTTGAATCTCAATACGGCTATTTCACAGATGATGATTTTCATCAATGAATGTTATAAGGCTGAAACTCTCTACAAGCCATATATGGAAGGCTTTGTACAAATGTTTGCATGTTATGCACCACACTTAGGTGAAGAATTATGGCAATTCTTAGGTCATGATACTACTCTGACATTTGAAGCTTGGCCAACGTACGATGAAAGTAAACTTGTAAAGAATCAAGTTGAAATGGTTGTACAGGTCAACGGTAAGGTTCGTGGTAAATTCATGGCAAATATCGACGAAGATAAGAAGGTTGTAGAAGAGATGGCACTTGCTTTACCATCTGTACAAGCACAGATGGAAGGAAAGACAGTACGTAAACTCATTATTGTGCCAAATCGTATTGTAAATATTGTTGTTGGATAAAAAACTACCTTTGGGTAGTTTTTATTTACCATTGTGGGTAACATCAGATTGATATGGTTAGATAGGGGATTATTTGATATAATGCAAAAGGTAAAAAATATGGAAGAATTCAAGGTAACGATAGAAAAATTTGATGGTCCACTTGATTTGATGTTACATCTGATCAAAGAGAAACAGATGGATTTAATGGATCTAGATATGAACGAATTAACTGACCAATACATTGCGTACTTAAACTCTATGCAACAATTGCATTTAGAGATTGCGGGTGAATATTTGGCGGAGCTAGCGACTTTAATCGAATATAAATCTAAGAAAATGATTCCTGGTAATAAGGAAGAGTTGGAAGATGAGTATGAGGAAGATCCAAAGGAACGCTTGGTTCGTCGTTTGTTGGAATACCAGCAATATAAGGAAATTAGTGAAAGCTTAAATACCTTATTTGAAGAACGTCAAATGATGATGGGAAGACCCCTTAGTACAGAAGTGGATCAATGGATGAAACATTCTGATGAAGAGCTGAAGATCGAAGGTAACCCATATGATCTAATGAAGGCAATGAAGCGTATCTTAATGCGTATGCAGTTGTCCAAACCGATAGAAGCACGTTATACAGTCAAAGAGATTTCAATGGAAGATCGTCAGATTGAAGTACGTGCCAAGTTAGACCACTTACCTGAAACCTTCCGCTTTGAGGCATTATTAGATGATGTGCATGAACCGCAGATGTTTATTGCGACATTTTTAGCTGTATTAGATCTTGCTCGTCAACATAAGTTATTCTTTACGGTTGATGAACAAGAAGTAATTTGGTTTAGAAGAGGAGAGATGGTGAATGAGTGAAATGGAAAATCAGACAATCGTAGAAGATAACGCTGCTGTATTGGATGAAGAATTTGATGAAACAACTTCATCATCAGAAGAACAACAACCAGATCCAAAGGAACGTATGCTTGCGATATTAGAAGGACTATTATTCCTTTGTGGGGATGATGGTTTATCCATTGAGCAAGCTGCCGCATCCATGGATGCGACAGAAGAATATGTGGCAGAACTATTTGATGATCTGCAGAAATACTACTTACAAGAAAGTCGTGGTATTGAAATAGCACGTTTTGGTGAGAAATATCGTTTCTTATCCAAGGCATCTATTCATGAGGCTGCGAAGAAGTTATTCCAAACTTCTACGGAAGCTAAACTTTCTAATGCGGCTTTAGAAACACTTGCGATTATTGCATACAAACAACCAATTACACGTGTTGAAATTGAAGAAATTCGTGGTGTTGGTGCAGATGTGATGTTACGTAAGTTAGTAGCTAGAGGCTTAATTCAAGAAGATGGTCGTAGTGAAGCAGCGGGAAGACCAATTCTATATTCTGTTACAGATGAATTCTTAGATTCCTTTAAACTATTGAGTTTAGATGAATTACCAGAGCTTCCACAATTTGGTACAGAAGATGCAGATAATGGGGAATTATTCCATTCTTAATGGAGAAGAGGATTAGATTCATGTTGAAGAAATTAATCGTTGTAATAACGTTTTGTTTCCTAGTAGGTTGTACTACTCGTCATAACACTTCTGTGACTCGTGATACAAATCGTGTATTAGACGCAGGAAAAGTCGCTTCCCAATTACTACGAAAATTAAACCTATCAGATTCCATGGAACAAGTAAGCGATAAGGTTATGGATAGTGTCTTTATGCAAGGTGAAGATTTAACAGATGATAAGGTTGCCTATCTTGCCAGTGATAAAGGAAACTCGAATACAATAGCTGTTTTTGTGGCAGATGAAGATACAAGTGTTGATGTACTTCGTCAGCACTTACTGACATATTTAGATTCACAAAAAGTAACGATTGAAAATAATTATCCAACCGAAGTATTTAAGATATCAAATGCAGTTTTGGAGGATAATGGTAGAGTTATCGTGCTAGTTGTGACTGATAACATTGAGGATGCACGCAAGTATGTAAATGACATACTTGAAAAATAAATCAAGCAGTTGTTTCTGAACAAAAAGGAGAGAGGCTATGATTGAAAGATATTCCCGACAGGTAATGCGTGATGTATGGAGTGAGGAAGCAAAATTCCAGGCTTGGTTAGATGTGGAAATTCTCATTGATGAAGCTTGGTCAAAGCTAGGTGAAATTCCGGCTGAGGATGTAGAAAAGATTCGTTCAAATGCAAAATTTGATGTAAACCGTATTCTAGAAATCGAACAGGAAACAAGACATGACGTAGTCGCATTTACAAGATGTGTATCTGAAAGTCTTGGTGAAGAAAAAAAGTGGATTCACTATGGTGTAACTTCCACTGATGTGGTAGATACTGCAAATGGTATTCGCTTCAAGAATGCAAATAAAATTTTACGTGAAGATATTCATACATTTATGGATATCTTAAAAACAAACGCACTCAAATATAAAGATACAGTTATGATGGGTAGAACCCATGGTGTACATGCGGAAATTACAACCTTTGGTCTTGTGTTTGCGTTATGGTATGAAGAAATGAAGCGTAATTTAGAGCGCTTTGAACTTGCATGCAAGGATGTTGAAGCAGGTAAGATTTCTGGGGCAGTCGGAACATTTGCAAATATTCCACCATTCGTACAAGATTATGTATGTGAAAAGTTAGGTATCCAAAGTGCTGCGATTTCTACACAGGTATTACAACGTGATCGTCATGCACATTATTTCGCAATTTTGGGCTTGATTGCCTCTTCCTTAGAACAGATGGCAACTGAAATCCGTCACTTACAGAGAACAGAAGTTCGCGAAGCAGAAGAACATTTCAATAAAGGACAAAAGGGTTCTAGTGCAATGCCACATAAACGTAACCCAATTGGTTCAGAGAATATTTGTGGTGCCGCAAGAGTAATGCGTGGATATATGCTAGCAGCATATGAAGATATTCCACTATGGCATGAAAGAGATATTTCTCACTCAGGTGTAGAGCGTATTATCTGTGCTGATGGAACAGAACTATTGGATTACATGTTGAACCGTTTTGGACGGATTCTAAAGGATCTAACAGTGTTCCCAGAAAATATGAAGAAGAATATCTGGCTAACCAATGGCGTTATCTTCTCTCAACGTTTTATGTTAAAACTCATTGAAAAAGGTTGGTCACGTGAAAAGGCATATGATACGGTACAACCTCAGGCAATTAAAGCGTGGGAAAATAATCTCAATTTCAAAGAGTTGATGTTAGCAAATTCTGATGTAACAAATACTCTAACATTAGAAGAAATTGAGGATTGTTTCGATCCAATGTACCATGTACGTAACGTTGACACAATCTATAAACGTGTTGGAATTCTTTAAAATTACAAGATTAGAATGAAGACTGTATGGATGAATTTCCATGCAGTTTTTATTTACCTAATGTAAAATAACTTGGGGTTTTAGAAAAATCCGCTTTAAAATTACAT
>CALBKL010000245.1 GCA_937895985.1 uncultured Solobacterium sp. | reverse complement strand
CTGATACAACCAGCCGATAATCTCCACCTGTCCACATTTTTCAATATTAAATTCATCCTCATCAATATCGTGAACAAGCTTGTAGATAACACCTTCCTGATCAATAGCCGAGAGATTCAGTAGTACTTCTGTATAATCCTTTGTCTTTTCAAACAGTGCCGGCAACAACGTATTTAGCGCATTACACTGCTTGATGAAAAGCATACGGAAAAGATCATCAAGATGATTATCATTTTTCAACTGCATGATGATCTGCTCTTCGTCTCCTGTGAATTCCAGTTCGGCATCAAAAGGATTTGTGACAATATCCGGTTCCAATTTTCCTGTATCAGAGGAAAGGACACGCATGTGGGAAGGAAGATAATCATTCACTTCCATAAAACGAATCGCAATCAAACGATTGAACCAGGTATAGGCAACCTCTTCAATGATGTATTTATAAGCAGTCTGATAGTCGGTATCCTTTTCCTTTTGTCGGATCACCTCTAACAGTTTTCTTCTCTGCTTCACCTCATCTCCAATGATCGAATAAGGCTCTGCGGTTCCAATATCATAAAATTCAGTGGTACCTGTGGACTGAGGCAGAGCATTTTTAATACCGTCTGCCGTAATACCCATCAATCCTGCACGGTAACTGATATCTGCAATGAGCTTATTTCTAGCCCAGATCGCAAAGTTTTTGATGGATGATTTATTCATACCTTTGCTCTCTCCTTTATCTCGTAATTAGAACTCAACATTAACAATCGTATCCTCATCAAGTTGAGCTACGAGAGTCTTTCTAAGTGCTTCAATGTATCTATCTACATCCTGTGTATTTTCCAATCGCCAAGAAGAAGTACCTGTCATCTTCTTAATAGAAACATTCTTTGTCTTGCGGACCTTGAACTGCGCTTTCTGTTCAGCGACCTTGTGAGCCACTTCTGTATCTGTTACATCAGCGCCATGCTTTTTCGCCTCTTCTTCGATTCTACGAATCTCCTCTGCCTGTTTTTTTTCAGCAATCTGGCGATCCAACATATCCATCTCATTCATGAGACGAATTTTCAATGCTTCTGCCTTATCTGCAAAGCTTCTGAGAAACGATACATTGTTGCAGTGCTCTGCACCCTGACGAATCTCTACAAACTGATTCAGATAGTGCTCCTTCTTCTGATCTGCATATTCCTTTGTATTCAGCACTTCCAACACACGCTGTCTGGACTGATCTATCGAATCCAGTACCGGTACTTCTTCAACTTCCAGTACCTTTGCATAAGCGTTCATGAACTGCTCACGAAGTTCCGGAAGCTGAGGAATATTCTTGTAAGGCTTATCTTGTTTTACAATCCCGCGCATCTTCGCAACAACTGCTTCTATATCTGCATTCACGATATAAGTTTTGCTGTCATCATAAATAGCAAGCATATCCAGAGCACGCATAAAGATTGTCTGCTGTTCTCCATTGAAGAATGCTTTGACTGGCTCATAATCCTCCGCCAGATCAATGAATGATTCTCGCATCTTTGACACATAGCCAAAGAACTCCTGTGCACTAGTGATCTGAACCACAGACTGCATCAATCGTTTTCCAATATCCAAGACCTTCTTTCCCGGATAATCGTATTGCTTATAATAGACTTCCAGCTTATCCATCTCATTAACCATGTTGGATGCATATCTCTGGAAATTCTTCATAATCGTATCCTCACCCTCTGCCGATACAGTAGTATGGAATACTTCTTTCATAACATCACGAACAGCTTTCTTATCCTTCTCGCTGACACGAACGCGTTCTTCCATGAGAAGCTTTTCAACAAAAGCTTTCTTCGTGATATATCCTATAATTTCTTCTTCAGACTTATTATTGAGATTTACAGACACACCATTAACTGTGAATGCAAGATCTCCTCTCTTAAAGAGACGTGCAACAAGCCAGTCAATGTCATCTTCCACGAAACCGTATGGAGCCTTCATGAATCGGTCCTTAACCGACTTCATCGAGGTCTTCATATGGTTATGCGAATTCATCGCAATATACCCCTGCACATCATCCAATGCATGTGCATTTGCTTCTGTACCACCTTCTAACTGTAGAGAAAACTGATTGGTTGTGAGCATCATCTTTCTGATTTCTGCTTCACCCATGGCAGTATCGATATAAGACAGTTTATGATAAACCGTCTGAACCAAACGTCCGATAGCTTCATTAATTCTGGATGTGACATCCTTTGCTGCAACACGGGCGACATCACCATTTACATATATAATTGCCTCTTTGAGTCCCTCCATAAGATAGAGCTTAGCATTCGCATTACGCTCTCTCATCTCCACACGTTTTGCTTCTTTGATGGTTTCATACTTAGCAAGCTGTGTAGAAGTATTCTTACGCAGGAAACGCTCAATCTTTAAGTACACACGCATCTCTGTCAGGAACTCATCATCATTCGGAAGGACAAGCAATACTTCCTTTCCCTGACCAGACATCATTCGAAGTGTAGCATCATCCATTCCACCGTCATACCAAGGTGTCAGGATACGAAGTCCGATATCAAAGTTCTGATTTGATTTGTAAGGACGATCATCGACCACCTGATTGAAGGAGAAGGAATATCTACCATTGAATGCAGGGTAACGATACTTCTTATCGGTAAAGATATCCTCAAAAATCATCTCAGCAATTTTTGTAATAACCTCCGGCATCTCCACGTTTTCTTTTTCAATTTCATTATTGATTTCCTGTTCCTCATCTGTCAGGAAGACATAGAGATTGCCGTTCTTCTGTACCAACATCTGGCGTATCAGAACCTTAAGAGCTTCTTCTACTCTATCCTTCAGTTCGATACGGTCATCATCAATATTTTCAATCATCAGACTGGTGATGTTATCGATATTAGATTCAATCTCAAGAACATACTTGATCATGAACAAGGTCTTTAAAACATTGATAGCAAATACATCTTCTTCTTTATTATCCGGATTAATATAGCTGTTCTCATACGCCTTACTGATAACCCCCTTGTGACTGTGATCCAGGAAGTTCTCCAAAGCATCATAGAAACGATGGAACGGTACAATCACTCCCATCTCACAATTCTTTAGCTTTGTTGCAGACTCTTTGAAAAGAGCAAGCATGGAACGTTCACCTTCTGATAGATGCTTACCGGATGCTCCATGCGTACGAATCGATGTCAGAACACTCGCTAGTAAATTAAACTGGTATGGAACAAACGGATACACTTCTGCAAAATCATTTTCATTTGCATACAACTTCTTCTCTACACCATCATTAAATACAATCAAATTTTTAATAATAGTAGCCTTCTGTTCATAAAGAAGACGAAGAGCCTGAGCTGCGGTTTCTGTCTTATCCAAAATTCTCTTTTTAATAACTGCATCTACGTTTGCAGATGACAAAGAAAGACGTGTATCAAAACGCCCCTGAATCTTAGAGAAGTCATTCCCCTTTACTTTTGTGATAGAGTCAATATCCTGCTGAGATGTAACAATCACCCAAGCTTTACCCATACATTCTTTTCCAAGTTCTTCTGTCACGGTCTGTAGGTTCAGCATCAACTTAGAATCATCACCAATATACTGGCCAATCTCATCTACAAGGAAAACAACGTGACGATTCTTTCCCTGTCTGTCGATGTAAGCTTTTACTCTCTTTGCAAAATCTTCAATGCTGATTGTGTAAGGCGCCATTGCCTTCTCACACCAGTTTCTCGCAACTACTTCACTCATGAAGTCTATAGACACAAGTGCGTCAACTACACTGTCCTGAATAAAGTCAAAATCCTGACGAGACTCTTCCCAAGGATCACCATATTCATCTTCAAAAGCAGCTTTGAATTTATCAAATATTCCCGCTTCTGTGAGTCTTCTTTCCAAGTCAGCAACGTGAGGCATGGAACCACAGAATCCCTGCATCTCATTGAACACTTTCAGGAACACATTAACAATAGCATCCTTGTTCTGCTTTCCATTGGATTCACTCTTGGAATCAATATTAAAAAGTACAACATCCGCAGGTGTTTCTGCCGCAAGTTTCATGTCAGCGAGAACCATAGGATCAATAATCTTTTTATCATCAATAAAATAATCCAGTGCTCTCTTATCTCCGACCTGCTTGTTATCCAAAAGGTAGGATAAAATCTTTAGGAAATGAGATTTACCACTTCCAAAGAAACCGGAAATCCAGACACCCATCTTAGCTGTGTTTCCGTTAATTCCTTTTTTATATGCGGAAAAGAAATCAGCAAAATGCTTCTGCAATTCTCTTGTGACAACGTACTCTTCTAGCTCCTGTGCCACATTCGTTTCTTCCCCTTGACCAACAATGATGACTCCCTGAATCTCACGATCAATCTTCTTGGCAAACATATCTTTGATTTGCATTTTTCGTTCCTCCAATTTACGCGGTAGCAACGAGCCAGATACGAATCTTGCTTTAGCATCTGGCGACTGCCACGAGTAAAAATCTTTGATTTTTACTTCACGAGCTTAAACGCTCTGTAGTAGTTATCGTCTTTAATCTCATTAAAGAGAATCAGTTCCTGTTCGTTATATGTTCCCGGAAAGAACATGACCACCGGTGCCTTCACAAAAGCCTGATGTAAATTATTCAGTACTTTATGTGATCGTAGAATTGGATAGCATTTTCCAATTCCGGTTAAAAATACGATTGCATTGTCCGGAGTATTATCTTTTATGTACTGCACGATGATGCTGTCATCGTCATTAAACTTCATAGAGTTACTTACCGCTTTTGTAATTCGTTCCAACCCTTTTTTCTTCTCGAAATCAAAGCATTTCTCCATATAATTCTTCTTTTCCAAGAAATCAATGACGATATCATAGAGATCGAACACAACCAGTTTGAAATCATCTGAACTATTCTTATTTTTATTTTTCAGATATTTGATTCGATCACGCACTTCCATTTCTTTTTCCGGCGGATAATCAAATACCCAGTAATTTACTTCATTTGCTCTTCCACTACTTTGTCGAAACTTTGGCTTTTTAATTTCTATCTCCATCTCATCAAGTCGTGCCGCTAAGTCTGCCATTATCTCACTCCTATCAGTGCTCTGA
>CALBKL010000244.1 GCA_937895985.1 uncultured Solobacterium sp. | reverse complement strand
GAAGGTCGCAAAGCCTGCGGTGCATTTTGGAGGGAAGTATAGAATTATCGATTTTCCACTGAGTAATTGTGCAAATTCAGGTATTAACACAGTAGGTGTACTAACACAATATGAATCAGTTTTATTAAATGCGTATGTTGCAAAGGACCAGTTCTGGGGTCTTGATACAAACGATGGTGGTGTATTCGTACTTCCACCACGAGAAAGAGATCAGAAGGGTTTTGAAGTATATCGTGGAACAGCGGACGCAATTACACAGAATATTGACTTCTTAGATAGTATGGCACCAGAATATGTACTGATTTTATCAGGTGACCATATCTATAAGATGAACTATGAAAAGATGTTAAAACATCATATCGTAAAGGGTGCTGATGCGACAATTGCCGTATTACAGGTGCCACTAAAGGAAGCTTCTAGATTCGGCATCATGAACTGTGATAAAAATGACATGGTTCAAGAGTTTGAAGAGAAGCCTGCACATCCAAAGAGTAACTTAGCTTCAATGGGTATTTATATTTTTACATATAAGACATTGCGTAAATACTTGCTTGAAGATGATAAGAATGAGAATTCCTCACATGACTTTGGCAAGGATATCATTCCTGCATACTTAGATGATAATAAAGTTCTTGCGGCATACCGCTTTAAGGGATATTGGAAAGATGTTGGAACAATTGATTCACTTTGGGAATCCAATATGGATCTGTTGAATAATGACAATACACTTAACTTAGGCGACCCTGATTGGAAGATTTATACAGAAGATATCAATGCATTACCACAATTTATTGGCGAAAATGCGGTTGTACATAATAGCTATAGTACACAGGGGACTGTTGTATTAGGACAGGTTAAGAATTCGGTATTAGGTACAAACTCCTTTATTGATGAAGGCGCTGATGTACAAGATTCTGTCATCTTAACAGGAGCTAAGATTGGTGCTGGTGCGAAGATTACACGTTGCATTGTTGCAGATAATGTGGAAATTGGACCGGGTGTTGTCTTAGGCTCAGCGGATAGTGATCATATTGAATTGATTGCTAAGGATGTTACGGAGTAGGAGGAGAAATCATGAAAGCTTTGGGTATTATTGCATTTGAAGACAGTTCCGTGAATATTGAGGGACTTGGTGATTTCAGACCTGTTCCAGCAACAGCGTTTATGGGAAGATATCGTATTATCGACTTCATTCTCAGTAATATGACAAACTCTGGTATTGATAGTGTTCAGGTTTACTGTAAAGAAAAACCACGTAACCTAATTGAACACTTAGGAGATGGTCGTCATTACAACATTAACTCTAAGCGTGGTAAGTTACGTATCTTATTTGGTGAAAAGACATTCTCATCACCTGTATATAATCATGATATTGCAAACTATATCTTAAACATGCAGTACATTGAGAAAGATAAGAATCCATATGTTGTTATCGCACCAAGTT
>CALBKL010000243.1 GCA_937895985.1 uncultured Solobacterium sp. | reverse complement strand
GGCAGAACTTGGTATGTACTTATCCAATGTTGTATTGGATGATTGTCATTCCAATGAAGAAGTTATCGAAAAGGTGAAAGAAAAGCTTTTGACTACAAAAGTGGGTGAGTGGATTATTGGCCGTGGCTATAATGAAGAATCTTTCCCAGACCACCAAAAGCCAACAAGACAAATGCTTGATGAAATTAGTACAGAAGTTCCAATTGCTTTAACACGTGCGTGTGGTCATGTTTTATCTGCTAATACGGCTGCCCTGAAAGCTGCTGGTATTACAGAACACACAAAGATTGAAGGCGGAAATATTGACTATGAAAATGGTTTTGTGGAAGAGAACGCTTTAAATAATATTCATAATGCATACCCACAACCAGATGTAGAAAAGATTAAAGAATACATTCGCATTGGTGCAAGTTATGCGAATCGATTTGGTGTTACAACAGTTGGTAGTGATGACTTCTTAGCAGTCGCACATGACTATAAACCTGTATTGAGTGCTTTTGAATCGCTGGCGTACAAACAAGATATGACGGTACGTGTCAATGAACAGTGTGAGTTTAATAATCCAAAAGAATTCTCGAAGTTCTTAGATGATGGTTATACCTTTGATGTAGGTGATGATTATTTCCGTATTGGTCCATTGAAGTTAATTACAGATGGTTCATTGGGTGCTAGAACAGCATATATGAAGAATGCATATGCGGATGATCCGACAACGAAGGGAATCGCATCCTTGGAAGAAGATGTCATTGAAACTTACGTACGTTTAGCAAATCAATTCAATATGCCTACCATCGCCCATGCGATTGGAGATGCGGCACTAGATAATGTACTGCATGTATATAAAGATACTGTGTTAGAAGGTAATCCTTTACACCATGGTATCGTACATTGCCAAATTATGAGACCTGATCAAATCAAACAGGTACTTGATCAGAAGTTGGCATGTTATTTCCAATCCATCTTTATTGATTATGACGCACAGATTCTTGAATCTAGAGTCGGTAAGGAACTTGCAAGTACTTCCTATCCATATAAAACGCTATTTGAAGGAACACTCGCATCAAATGGTTCAGATGCACCAGTAGAAATGCCAGATGTATTAAAGGGAATTGAATGTGCAGTCACAAGAAAATCAATCTCTTATGATGCATGCATGAATGAAGAAGAATGTTTAACAGTTGATGAAGCGATTGCTTCCTTTACAACAAACGGTGCAAAGATGTTGTTTATGGATCATTGTATTGGTGCAATCCAAGAAGGATATTATGCAGACTTTGTTGTATTAGAAAAAGATATTCGTACAATACCTGTTTCTAGCATCCATCAAGCAAAGGTAATGTTAACAGTGATGGATGGTAACACGGTGTACTCTAATGATTAGAAAAATTGAAGAAAAAGATATACCAGTTATTTTAGATTGGTATAACTGGTATATTAAGAATAGTACTGCAACATTTGAAACCGAAGAATTAACGTTAAATGAATTTAAACAACGTGTTCATAAAATTACAGAGAAGTATCCATGGATTATATTAGAAGAAAATGATAAACCAGTTGGGTATGCATATTATTCCGACTTTAATAGTCGTCAAGCATACGCATGTACGGTTGATTTAGCAATCTACTTAGACCCTAATGCATGCCATCATGGTTACGGTAAAATCTTGATGAACGAGATGATAGAGATTGCTAGAAAGTCTGGATATAAGAATATCGTATCACTTGTAACGGCAGGGAATATCCCAAGCGAAAAGCTACATGAAAGTTTTGGCTTTGCCAAAAAGGCAACGTTTGAAGATATTGGATATAAACACAATCAATGGTTAGCAGTCAGCTATTATTATTTACAGTTAGAAAGCGAATAAAGAAGAAAGATATATGAGAAAAATCATTCTTGCGGGTGTTTGTTTACAAGCAAATAGTAATAGCTTTATAAGTGCGATGCAGGAATGTGAAGCACTCTGTAAAGCGTGTAATCTAGAAGTACTTGGAACAATCACACAACAATCAAAAAGTATGGATCCCCATACAGCATTCCGTACAGGAAAATTAGAAACTTTAAAAGCGATGTGTGAAGAACTAGGTGCCGATGGTATCATCTTCTACAATCCCTTAAAGATACAAGTGAGCGATCGTATTTCCGCATATTGCGGTATCAATGTGATTGATCGTACAGCGTTAATCTTAGATATCTTCTCCAAGCGTGCTCGCAGTCGTCAAGCAAAATTGCAGACGGAAGTAGCACGTTTACAGTATGATTTACCACGTGTACTACATGCGGATAATGATAACGAACGTTCACGTGGTGGCGCAGTCACAAACCGTGGTGCGGGTGAGATGCGATCATCCATCATCGCCGCAAGATATCAAAAGAAAATTAGTGACTTAAAAGAAGAACTACGAAAGATTGAGGTACGTCGTTATCAGGATGAGCGAAGACGCCAAAAGACACTATTAAAACGTGTTGCCTTAGTTGGTTATACCAATGCTGGAAAGAGCTCCTTGATGAATGCAATTCTTTCCATGCAGGATGCTGGGGGCCAAGAGGTTCTCGAACAAGACATGTTATTTGCAACTTTGGATACGAGTGTTCGTATGGTCCAAAGTAAACATAAGAAATTCCTGTTGTATGATACGGTTGGTTTTGTGTCAGATTTACCACATGGACTCATTGAAGCGTTCAAGAGTACTTTGGATGCCGCAAGAGATGCGGATTTATTGATTCATGTGATTGATGTGTCAGATCCTAGTTGGCAAGAAAAGAGTGCTATTACACAAGAAACATTAAAAGAGATTCATGCGGATGATATACCGCAGATTCATGTGTTCAATAAAGTAGATAAACTTGCACATCCTGAAAGAGTAGATGGACTAGCTATCTCTTGTTATACCAAAGAAGGTTTAGATACGTTACTGGAAGAAATCATTGAAACGATTTATCCAGCAGAAGAAAGCATTGTATGTAAACTAGGCTATGATAAAATAAGCATGTTCGATACATATAAAGCAATCCTAGATATGGATATTCTTGACTATCAACAAGATGGTTTGATTGTTCGAATCACAGGTGAGAAAAAGATGTTACATGTTTTTGATAAGTATCAGATTAAAGGAGAATAAAAAATGGGAAACACAGTTTGGGAAAAACTCAATAAAACAGAGTTAAAGAAACTACACGCATTTAACGAAGATTATCGTGTATTCTTAAGCAACTCGAAGACAGAGCGCACATTTGTGACTAACTCTGTAGCGTTTGCGGAAGCACATGGTTTTAAGCCAATTGAAAAGGCGAAGAAGCTAAAGGCTGGTGATCGTTATTACGCGGTAAATAAGGGTAAGAACGTTATCTTATTTGTAATGGGTAAGAAACCATTAACAGAAGGTATGAATATCTTAGGTGCACATATCGACTCACCTCGTATGGACCTTAAGCAAAAGCCAATCTATGAAAAGGATGGCTTAGTATTAATGGATACACACTACTATGGTGGCATCAAGAAGTACCAATGGGTAGCACGTGCGATGGCACTGATTGGTGTTGTATGCAAGAAGGATGGTACAACAGTTGAAATCAATATTGGTGATAAGCCTGGTGATCCAGTTGTGGGTATATCAGACTTACTGATTCACTTAGCTGCACAACAATTACAGAAGCCAGCTGCGACTGTAGTAGAAGGTGAAAAATTAGATTTATTAGTAGGTTCTATTCCTAAGAAGGATGTTGAAAAGGATCCAGTTAAGGCATACCTTTTAGACCTCTTGAAGGAACAATATGATGTTGAAGAAGATGACTTCCTCTCAGCAGAAATCGAAGTTGTACCTGCTGGTGAAGCACGTGACTATGGTTTGGATCGTTCTATGATCTTAGGTTATGGCCATGATGATAAGGTATGTGCTTATACATCTCTACGCGCTATTGCGGAAATTGACAAGCCAGAACGTACATCTGTATGTA
>CALBKL010000242.1 GCA_937895985.1 uncultured Solobacterium sp. | reverse complement strand
TGCGATTGACTGTGCACACATGCTCGCAAAGCGTCTTGAACAGGTTCGTCGTGAAAATCCTACACTACTAGGACCTGATGGAAAAACTCAGGTAACAGTAGAATACGACAATGGTGAACTTAAGAGAATTGAAACAATTGTTGTATCTACACAACACAGTCAAGATATTACACAAGAAGACTTGAAGAAACTAATCCGCAAAGAAGTTATCGACAAGGTTGTAAAACCTGAACTCATTGATGAAAATACAAAGTTCTTCATCAACCCATCCGGTTCTTTCGTCGTTGGTGGTAGCTGGGGTGATTCTGGCACAACTGGACGTAAGATTGTAGTAGATACATATGGTGGATACGCACCTATCGGTGGAGGTTGTTTCTCATCCAAGGACCCTACTAAGGTTGACCGCTCTGCAGCTTACTATGCACGTTACGTTTGCCGCAACATCGTAGCTAACGGTCTAGCAAAGAAGTGTCAGATTGAACTTGCATATGCGATTGGTGAACCTAACCCGATCTCTATTAACGTAAATAGTTTTAATACATCGAAGTATAGTGATGAAGAGTTAGAAGAAATCGTTAAGAAGAACTTTAACTTCTCAGTTAAAAACATGATCAAGGAATTAGATCTTGAAAGACCTATTTATAAACAGACTACAAACTATGGACACTTTGGTAAGCCTTACTTACCTTGGGAACAATTTAAAAAGATTGAACTTTAACATAAAGCGACAGTAATCTGTCGCTTTTCTTTATCCAAAAAATAATGCATGTAGAACTTTCATCCCACATGCATGTATATGTATTTAGTTTTGGTGAATCAGTTTGTAGCCTTCCATGACAGCGTGGCATCTTGGACATAATCCATTTTCATCCACATGTTCATCATAGTTCCAGCAACGTGGGCACTTCTCTCCACTAGCCTTTTCAACCTTCACAGCTGTTTCGCCTTCTACAAGTTCAACCTGAGAAACAATTAACCATTGTGCTACTGCAGCACCTAGATTCTTTTCTACAAGTTCCTTGTCTTCCCTTGGAAGAGTAAGAAGGATCTTCGCTTCTTGGCTAGAAGCGATTAGTTTTTCATTACGTGCTTCTTCATTTGCCTTTGTGACAAGTGCACGAATATCTAATAGACGTTTGATTTCATCACGTAATGTTTCAGCTTCTGCGTATTCCTTCACTTCTGGGAATTCTTCGTAATGCACGGAGTTTGTGCCAAGATGTGAGAAATGTGTCCAGATTTCTTCAGCAGTAAATGCTAAGAATGGAGCCCAAAGCTTCACAAGTGCATCCGCACAGTTCCAGTATACGGACTGTACTTGTCTTCTACGGTGATCATCTTTCGCACTTACATATAGGATATCCTTTGTGAAATCACAATAGTAAGAAGATAAGATATTAACCATGAAATACAATAGATGCTTGTTTGCGGATAAGTAGTTGTACTCTAATACATCCTTACGTACATCTCTGACTAAATCATTGAGTAATACAAGTACTTGTTGGTCAACACGTTCTAGATTTTCAAAAGCGACCATATCTGTTGATGGATTGAAATCTTCTCCATTTACATTGCCTAGTAAGAAACGGAATGTATTACGAATCTTTCGATACTGATCAGAAACCTGTTTGATATTGCTTGGGCCTAACTTTAAGTCTTCCTTAAAGTCTGAGGACATTGCCCAAAGGCGGAATACATCGGCACCATTCTGGTTGATGATATCCATTGGGTTTACAACATTACCAACAGACTTAGACATCTTTTCACCCTTAGAGTCTACAACATAACCATGGGATAGAACTTCCTTATATGGAGCTGTGCCGTTGACTGCTGTTGAAACGATAAGTGAGGAGTTAAACCAACCACGATACTGGTCAGAACCTTCAAAGTATAAATCACATGGATAACTATCACCACGAGCAATCAATTCATTCCAACTTGAGCCAGAATCAAACCATACGTCCATGATATCTGTTTCCTTACGGAATTCACCATTTGGTGATTTTTCATTTGTATAACCTTCTGGTAATAAGTCTTTTGCGTCTCTTTCAAACCAAACGTTTGAACCATATTCATTCATGAGTGCAGCGATATGATCAAAGACTTCCTTCTCCATGATTGGTGAATTATCTTCACAATAGATAATTGGAATTGGAACACCCCATAGACGCTGTCTAGAGATACACCAGTCTCCACGGTCCGCAATCATATTGTTCATACGCTTTTGACCAAAGGAATTATGCCACTTAACGTGGTTGTTAATCTGATCCAATGCCTGCTCACGTACCTTTTCAATTGAACAGAACCACTGTTTTACCGCACGGAAGATAACCTTCTTCTTCAGACGATCATCGTGTGGATAGGAGTGAGTAATATTTTCAACTTTTAGTAAGTAGCCCTTTTCACTCATGTCATGAATGATAGCCTTTGAACAATCCTCAAAGAACATACCCTGATAAGAGCCTGCTTCTTCATTCATATAACCACGCTCATCAACTGTACAGATTGGTGGCATACCATTCTTCATACATACAAGATAGTCATCCATACCATGTCCACCAGCTGTATGTACAATACCAGTACCATCTTCATCTGTAACGTGGGTACCTAAAAGACATGGACATTCCTTATCTAATACAACATGATGATATGTAACACCTTCGATTTCCTTACCTGTAAATGTCTTTAAAATACCTAGATTTTCAAGATTGAATTTCTCGAGTAAACGATCGACAAACTTCGCAAGAATAATCAAATTACCGGCACTAGTCTTTACTAATGCATACTCTAAATCTGGATGCACAGATACTGCCATGTTTGATGGAATTGTCCAAGGTGTTGTTGTCCAGATTACAAAGTTATCATCTGCAGTTAATACACCCTTACCATCCGCAATTGGAAACTTAAGATAGATTGTCGCATCCTTAACATCCTTATAGATGATTTCAGAATCCGCAACCGCTGTCTCATTGTATGGTGACCAATAAACAGGTTTTAATCCCTGGAAGATCATTCCTTTTAAAGCCATCTTAGCAAAAGATTGAATCTGACGAGCCTCAAAACCTTTTGTTAGTGTGATATATGGATGTTCATAATCCGCAATCTGACCTAAACGCTTCTCTGTTTCCATCTGCTGTGCAATCTGCTGGTGTGCATACTCTTCGCACTTACGTCTAAACTCAGCAGCGGACAATGCCTTACGGTCAACACCTAACTTCTGGATAGCATTTTCAATTGGTAATCCATGTGTATCCCATCCTGGAAAGAATGGTGTGTAGTAACCAGACATCGCATGGCTACGAATAATGAAGTCCTTGATTGTACGGTTCATGGCTGTACCTGCATGCAGGTTCCCATTTGCATATGGAGGACCATCATGCAAGATAAATGCCTTCTGTCCCTTGTGATGTTTTAGTAAGTTTTGATAATAGTTGTCTTGTTGCCAATTCTTTAAAATACCTGGTTCTTTCTGTGCAAGATTACCACGCATCTCAAAATCTGTATTTGGCATGTTTAGCGTATCTTTGTAGTCCATATGACCCTCCTCTTTATAAAAATAAAAACGTCCTCAAAAATCTAAGGACGTCTAAACGCGGTACCACCTTAGTTTATGACATTACTGTCATACACTCATTACTTCTTTAACGCAGAATGTACGATTGCTCACAGGTGATTCTATTAACAGGCTTCATGTTCGTTTTCAGCATACACGAACTCTCTTATCAATCCACTTCTGTTAAAGCATGTCCTGATCAATGCAATTCTTTATCAGATTCTTCCAACCAATCCATATCAGGAAGTTTTGGAAGTTTAAAGTTATCTAAACTCTTTTGTAAATCGGTTAGTTGTTGGCTCAGATCACTCTTTACCTCACCAGCTTCAGTATACAGTTGCGATAGATCCAGCAATATGGAACGCGCAACGGATAAAGCTTCTTTGACAATCTCATCAGCGTTATCCTGTGCTCTCGCCATCACATCATTAGCTTCCTGCAAAGATAATCTGGTAATACTGTCGGCCGCATCTTTCCGCACATCTACCGCACGCTCAATCTCATTGTAGCGTGTCTGTAAATCCTCCAACTTCTCTGTTGTCTCAACCATCTGTTCTTGATAGAGTTCCAACTTTCTTTGAAGGAAGGCAACTTGCGCAGCGTATTGCTCCATCACATCATCAACCGCAAACCGATCATAGCCATTTTTCATGATACGAAATGTCGGTCTTCGTGTCGTCATGTTCTCTCCTCTTATATATTCTGCAGAAATTCTGCAACGATTCTCCCTGTACGTGTCTTTCGGCTAAAACCTAAGAAGGTAAATCTACCTGTTCCACGTATAGAAATAACACTCCCATTATTGCATATTTTATCAGGCTCTTCAAGTTCGATATGATTTACCTGCACGTATCCTTTACGTATTAAATCCTTCGCATCACTACGACTAGAATGGGTTAAAGCAGCCACCAGCGCATCCGCTCTTTCACTTGCCACAACCAATGAAATCTCTTTGGTTTTAAACACTTGTTTTGGATGTTCATCAATCTTTTCAAACGATACCGTTAACTGATTGATGCGAATTAAATGATCTTTGATAAAATCAACCATCTGCTCTGATGTATAGAGATAGATTGCATCTTCTTCAATCCAAAAATCTCCAAAACTACTCTTCTCTATCTGTAGATTCATGATAGCCCCATATACATCACGATGCCCTATCGTACGAAAACGCTGATCTATCTTAGCCTTCATGCATACAATATCTGAAAAGCCATCCTTCTCATCATAGAGAAAGATGACTTTCTTTTTACGTGCATCATCATATCCACCGTCATAGCGGACAAAGCGTGATGGAGTGAATATCTTTTGGACAATAGCTTGTTCTTCTTCTGTTAAGAATGCAGAACAAGTACTCTTATGCCAACGTTCACTCTTTTCTTTTAAGTCGTGTAAATGTGCAATCAGAGAATCGTAATTCCCTAGATTATTCATCTTCACCCTTATCAAGTGAGATATTACCTTCAACACCAACGTTTCTTGGAGCACAGAAGATAACATTATGACCAACCTTCTGAATTGTTCCATCTAATGCGAATACAACACCAGACAAGAAATCAATTGTACGTTGTGCATATTCTCTTTGTAAACGGTGTAAGTTGATAATGCAGCCACGTGTTTGCTTTAAGTGACGTGCAATCTCCTCAGCTTGTTCGAAACTTCTTGGTTCGAACATTACCATTTGTGTATTTTTAGAAATGTTATTCAAATTTGTTTGTTTTGACTCGTAAGTACTCACTGGTTGTACCTCTCTTCCTGTGAATTGTAATTCTTCGCCTTCATCTTCGTCTTCATCTACTGGTGCGACGAATTCTTTAATCTTGTTGAATACCATATACAATCTCCCTTTTTATGATTCTTATTATATCATTCCTAAAAATGATAAACAACGCTATCCAAGCGGTTTACATCGTATTTCTGTAAATAAGTACACATTTTCAACAAATCATAATCAAGGATATTGTCATGTTCAAAATATCAGTTAAAATGTAACCATGTTAAAAAAGTTAATTCTCCCATTTAGGGACACAAAAGTATGGATTTACGTTGGAATTGTAATACTTATTTCTGTTATAGTTGGTATTGTAAAACAACCATTTCGTTTCGGTTTCTTAAACAGTCTTGGGATTCTAACAGCCATTCTATTCTTTGTTGGAACATTTAGACAGGCTTGGCTCAAGGGCGATTTCTCTTCTCTTGAATTCCAACGAAGTAAAGATTTAGATCCGACATATGCAGATTATCGGAAACGTATCTTGCTTGAACGAAGTCATCGTAGCAATATTCCCCTCTATGCAAGTATCGTTCTGATTCTACTGTGTATCCTATTACCGCATATTTTGTGATGGCGATCCATCACTTTTTCTTTTATCATCGCATAAATAAAAAAAGCTTACCGAAGTAAGCATTTTTTGATGGTGGAGATGATGGGACTTGAACCCATACGTCCTTTCAGACAACGGATTTTAAGTCCGTTGCGTCTGCCGATTCCGCCACATCTCCATGGAGGTTCCTGCCGGAGTCGGACCGGCGCTCGCAGAGTTGCAGTCTGCTGCCTTACCACTTGGCTAAGGAACCAAGCCCTGTAAATTTACAGCGCTTTATTATTATACTGAAAGCATTCATCGAATGCAATAGAAGTATATCACTTTTTATTTCTAGTTTACAAATATTTTTTGTATTTTTTTCAAAGTGAGAAAATCGTTATTGTACTTTGACCTTATTCCACAAGTCTGAGAGTTTCGCTTTGAGCTGCTCATCGAAATGGAATGTTTCATCCAATTTATATCCTGTACGTGGAACGTATGCTGGATTTTCAAAGAATTCACCATCTGGTCCTGCAAGTTCTTCTTGAACACTTAAATCAACTGGTGTATATCCAACCCACTCTGAGTTCTGTGACTGAACACTTTCACTGATGATGTAATCAATAAACTTATTCGCAAGTCCTGGACAGTTGCTGTTTTTTGGA
>CALBKL010000241.1 GCA_937895985.1 uncultured Solobacterium sp. | reverse complement strand
GATTCGTGTAATCTTTGAAAGATTTCTTTGACTTAAACCATGGATATTTAAAAACTTTGCTAATTCTTCCATCCCATTATCAATTTGTAAACCCTCAATAATGGCATTGATTTGACGCTCAGACAAATCACCAATTTTTTCTAATATCGCATTGTCTTCACGTATTAAAGTTAAACAATCTTCTCCCAAAACATCCACGATTCGTTCTGCTGTCTTTTTTCCAATACCAGGAAAGTTTACACCTGATAGATAGCGAACAACACCTTCTTTTTCCGTAGGTAATAATTTTGCGAGTGTTTGAATTTGAAACTGCATTCCATAGCGAGGATGTTCAATGTAATTCCCATTAATGCGATATTGTATCCCCGTAATGATTTCTGGAATATTGCCAGTAACAGAAATCACTCTACCCTTTTCATCATTGACTTCAAACTTTGCAGCAGTATAAAAATTCCCTTCGTTACGGAAGAGAATATATGTAAATTTACCTGTTAACGTAATCAATGAATCGTCCATGAATCTCCTTATTTTTCTGTTTCAGGATGTACGAGTGATTTTACATGTTCCATAAGATCTACTTCATCTTTATAAACTTTCTCAATCTTCCCACCCGCAAACATCACATCACCATCATAGAATACTGCTTCTTGTCCTGGTGTTATACTACGAATTCCCTCAGGGAATAAAGCAGTCAATGTACCATCATCATTTAACACAAGTTCAACATCATTGTCTGCTTGACGATATCTAAACTTTGCATGACACTGCATAGGTAGTGTACGGTCAGCTAACCAATTAATACCAGTCACCAGACAAGATGTAGCGTATAATAAGTCCTGATGATTTGCATCAACAACATATAATTCATTTCGATAAACATCTTTTCCAACAACAAAGAACGGACCAATACCACCAATATCTAAACCTTTTCTTTGACCAATTGTATAGTACATAACACCTTGGTGTGTACCTACTTTCTGTTTAGTCGTAACATCGATAATATCCCCAGATTTCATTGGAAGATAATTGCTGAGAAATTCACGGAAACGACGTTCTCCAATAAAACAAATACCAGTAGAATCTTTCTTCTTTGCGATTGATAGACCAAGTCCTTCCGCAATGCGACGTACTTCCGGTTTCTCAATTTCTCCAAGAGGAAATAAAACATGTTCTAATACTTCGCGACGTATCTCTGTCAAAAAATAAGATTGATCTTTATTATGATCCACCGCTTTACATAAAACATGATGATTATCTTCTTCACCAAGTCTTACATAGTGACCCGTCGCAACCGTATCAAACCCTTTTTCTTTCGCAAATTTCATAAAGCTATCAAACTTGATATATCGATTACATAAAATATCAGGATTTGGTGTTCTGCCTAATTTGTACTCATCGATAAATGTCTGAAAAACATCATCCCAATACTCTTTAATAAAATCAATACGCAATAACTCTAATCCTAATTTAGCAGCAACATCCGCCGCATCCTTATAATCCGCTTCTTGTGGACAAACTGGATCGTATAACGTTGGATTTCCACTAAAATCTTCATTTGCGACTGAATCCCAGTTACGCATAAAAGCACAGGTTACATCATAACCCTGCTGTTGTAATAAATATGCTGCGACGGCGCTATCTACGCCACCTGATAAACCTACAAGTACTTTTTTCATACTGCTTATTATACAACAAAAGAAGCCCTAATGGGCTTCTTTCTGAAATGCTGTTTGCATTGTTTGACAAGCTTTGAAATTTGGGCAGGTTTCATTACAACTACGATCTGCCAAATGACGTAACTCTACCGGTACAAATACACCGATTTCCTCTTCGTCATAGCCGACTTGGAAGTTATTCTCACTCAAAATGATTGGGCGTTTTAATACACTAGGATTACGCTTGATAAAAGTGATTAATTCATCTGTCTTCATTGAATCGATATCAACATTAGATTCTTGAATAATTTTAGAACGCTTAGAGATGATATCATCACTACCATTTTCACTTCTCATCAATAGGTGCTTTATTTCGTTATCATTTAACAATGTCTTAAAGATGTTCTTCTCTATAAATGGAAGATTACGATCTTTTAACCATTGTTTCACTTTACGGCAACTTGCACATCCTGGAGATGTGTATACAACTATCATAATCATCCTCCTGTTTAGTGATTATATCACGCAATATTTTGAAATGAAATAGGACATAATTTATATTTTATAAAATCTTTATAAACTCCTCATTCCATAACTTCCATCTTTTCAAAGGCAATAGATGATAACAAGAATGCAATACATGCCATAACACTACCGGTCAAAATCATTCCTATAAATGCGGCCTCTAGATTATTAAATACAATCAATGAAACAAGCGCAACAAACACAGAAGCACCCGTACTTACTAGCATCAAAAACAGATCAATAAACTGTGTAAAGAGTTTAAAATCTCCAATTGCGGGTGAAATAATTGTCTGTACCATCATATTGATATAGATTCGACTAGCATTGACACTTACCCCTACAAGCCCAGTCAAAAGAATCTGTAAAGGTGTAAGACCTAGTACCGCCCCACCAATTAAGGCAAGAATCATCGTATCGATAAAAGCACGAATATGTTCAATCTTTGTAGCATTCCATGTCTTATGAATCTTAGTATCCGGAAGTAAGAAAGTATAGTAATTCTGTAATTCTTTCATCCATTTTGAGCGTATAACACCAAAGAATGTAATGTAATACGTAACGATAATTGGGATAACAAATAAACGAACATTCATCAGATCATGCATGACATTATCCTTACGAGATAAGAAATGTAAAGCAACACCTGCTAGTAAGAATAAAAAAGTTCTAAACGAAAAGATAAAGAAACGATTCTTCTTATATTCTAAAAATTGACGATAAAAGATAGCTTTTGCATTGTACCCTTTATAC
>CALBKL010000240.1 GCA_937895985.1 uncultured Solobacterium sp. | reverse complement strand
GCTTATTCTGCCAATCAATAATACTCTGATAGTATTCTTCACTTGGCGCAAAATAGCCAAATGCAGGATGGTTTACACGCTTTATAATCGCTTCCTGCACAGAAGGAACTGTTGGAAAGTTCATATCCGCAATCCACATTGGAATCACATCAAATCCCTCATCAGGAAGTCCAGGTTTTCCTGGTAACCCCACACCATCAATCGCCATAGCATCTTTGCCATGACGATCCATTATCGTTGTAAAATCATATTTCATCGTAGAATCCTCCCTATGATTCATACATATTTCTACTACCATCATAATCCCTACATCAAACAATTTCATTATCGAAAGAGAAAAAGTGAACACTTCTGTCCACTTTTTACTGTTCGTTCTTTTTGTTTAGCTCTTCTGTAGAATGGTGCTCAATTGGAGCCCAATGCACCTTAGAAAATAATGCCTGTATAGAAATTGGTAGGTATGACAACAAGAATAATGGAAATAACAATAGATGCTTAATCTTTGCCCAGTTATTTGTCTCAATACGATCCCACTCCATGCCAACGGTGATTGCGCCAATAATCATTAACGATATCCAGAAGCCACCAATCGTCTTAAATACAAACCACAACATTTCACGTTGGAAAACAAGACGTACATAATATGGCATCAATCCAGCGGAAGCCATTACCCATAACACAAAACCCAGAATCGCAATCGTTAATAAGCTGGCTGGTAACACCGTCATCAAGATATCATAGAACGCTAGGCGTCTTCCCTTCGCTGTTAGAACACCCTTTGTTAAGTCACCCAAGTATCTACCATCAATCTGGTAGAATCCCTTTGCCCAACGCATACGTTGTTTCCAAGACTGTTTCCAAGTAGATGGTTGTTCATCATATAAAATTGCTGTATCACAATAGCCAATCTTCAACTGATTGATTGTACTTACGACCGAGAATTGAATATCCTCCGTTAATAGATAATATGGCCAACCTTCATTGTCCTTCATCACTTTCGCCGAAACGACAAATCCAGTTCCTGAAATCATACATTGTGCACCCAGCAACATACGCGGATAGTTTAAGTGACGTGCTTCATGCATAAACCAAATAGAATATGCGGCTGTTAACCAGTTTTCATCAAAGTTCTTAGAGTTACGATACGTCGTCATCGCATCAAACTCACCTGTATCAAATGTCTTATTAACCTCTCGCAAGAAATTCTTATCGATGATATTATCCGCATCAAATACCATGAAAGCTTCATAGTAATCTTCACCCTTGCGTTCAATCACATTGTGATAAAGAAAGTTTAGTGCGTAACCCTTACCAACCTCTTCTTGATTGAAACGTTCAAATACGATGGCACCATGCTGACGAGCAACTTCAGCAGTTTCATCCGTACAGTTATCCGCCACAACATACATATCATACATTTCATCTGGATAGGTCTGATTGCGTAAACTATCTAACAATTCTCCAATGACACCTTTTTCATTTCTCGCAGAGATGAAAATTGCGTAACGATGATTCTTCTTTGCATCAGGTAACTTTGGAACCTTGCGCTTAAACATACTAACCGCAATATAAACAATCTGATATAGATATAACAAGATCATCAGCCCAAAGATAATATCTGTGATTAATGTAAACTGTTCAAGAAATTTCATTTGACCTCCGTCCACACAATAATCATTTTGACATACTTTCTATCATGTGTGTTAATATAATTTCTATGCATATTAAAATTCTACCCATGTTACCGGATTTCATCGCTTTAGGATGTCTATATTATTTTGTCTTTTTACCAAGATGGAAACAGCTATCGAAAAAGAAATTCATTTGGTATACTGCACTATATTTGTATATCTGTATCATGATGATGTTAACACTCATGCCTATCATTATCCATATACCAAATATATTCAATGGTTTCTCATCTGAGACAAACTTCTATCCGTTTATTGACTGGCAGTTACAACGTGGAGATTATTTAACTGAGTCATTATTAAATATATCATTGTTTATACCATTTGGC
>CALBKL010000239.1 GCA_937895985.1 uncultured Solobacterium sp. | reverse complement strand
ATACATTCTCTCCTTTCCAGTATTGGAAAGAACAGGGTATCGCTTCCTATAATCTGGGTGGTAGTGCGCAGCGTTTAAATGACTGCTATACCGTTCTAGAAGAAGTATTAAAACATCAAAAACCAAAGGTCTTGGTGTTAGAGCCAAATACTTTGTTCCGTAAGAATGCAGTTTATAACAAGGAAGATTCAGTATTGATGATGGCAGAACAGATATTCCCTGTATTACACCACCACAATATCTATAAGTCAATCAACCTTGGCGTTAATTTGATTGGCGCAACCAAGGAAAACGCATATGCAGATCAATGTAAGGGGTATTATGCACGTGTTAAGATTCGTCCATATCAGGGATCTGACCAGTATATGAAGACAAATAAGCGTGAAACGGCAATCTATCCTGAGACGATGGAGTACTTTGAGAAGATTGTACAGTTGTGTAAAGAGAATCAGGTTGAACTGATTATGGTGAGTTCGCCATCTCCAAAGAACTGGAGTGATGAACGACATGATGTGATTCAAGCACTATGTGATAAATACGGAATTACATATTATGATTTAAATAAGCTAGATAACGCACTTGCGCTTGATTGGACGACAGATACATTAGACCGTGGAGACCATTTAAATATCAATGGTTCTAAAAAGGTCAATGCTTATTTTGGTAAGATTTTAAAAGAAAAGTATCACATACCTGATCACCGTGGAGAAGCGGATTACGCTATCTGGGATCAGCAGGCAGCTGAACTAAAGTTATATTAAAAGAAGGTTCTCGATTAAGAAGAGAACCTTCTTTTGTTTAATGATATGAATATGCGTTTGAGTTGGCGTTGGCGGTACCGGTTAGATTTACTGGGGTACGATAGTACGCTACAACCGCAATATCATTTGGAACGTTCGCATTCATATATGCGGCGGAATCATTCGGTAGGTTGATACAACCATGAGATCCTGCATATGTATAACGGTCACCACCGAACCATGGTTGCCATGGAGCATCGTGGAAGCCGATGTTATATGCAAATACGATAAAGTAGTTTACTGGTGAATCATATTCAGACCCATCGTAATCTGTACCTTTTAAGTGTGTGTTTGTAACACGGTACTTAATACGGAAGACACCATCTGGAGAACCACTACCCATGTTGAGGTTTCCTGATACGATAGGAGATGAGAATACACGTTCACCATGTAATACGTAGTACATGACTTGGTTTGTGTAATCAAGTTCTACATAAGTATCACCGATATCATTTTCTAAAGTACCTTGTGCGGTTTGGGACCACATTGGTTGTCTTTCAACCATCATGCCAGATTCAAGATCTGACTTTAACTGATTGAATTCTGAATCCTTATCTAGAATATAGCCGTAGTCACCACCACCGATTTGAATATCATCACCAGCTTGTGTTCTAAATGTACGAACTTTACCATAGGTATTAAAGTTTGCGGCTAGTTCTTCTACATATGCTTGTAACTTAGCATCATCAACGGTCACATCATATGTATCAGAAATGCTTAATACTTTTAGTACGGATGCTTTATCCATGACTTTCTTAGAATCACCAATCGTGTAAGATACTGTACTCTTTAAGTAGCTTTCAATCTTCTTTACAGCATTTGTAATCTGCTCAGATTCTGATGTGATTTCTGGGGCTGTGAAGTTATCTTTATTCAGTGTTAATTGGTAGGTTTGATTATGGATGGCCTCATCAATTTCCTTTTGTACTGCAGCTGTATCTGCACCATACTTCGCTTCAACAACTTTGTATGTATCATCGTTAATTGAGATTGTTGCGTTGACTGGATCTTTTGTTAATGACAACAAATCTTCTAATTGTTTTTGGAGCTTTGTTTCACTGTATTCTACTTTAATCTCTTTGTGTTCAGGTTGAATCAAAGAGAGCGGCCAAGTAAATACATTCTGTGCTTTGATTTCTTTTTCAACCGATGCCTTCGCGTCGCTTGCTAGACTAAATGAGATATCTTTACCCTTTACTTCATAAACCTTATCTCCAGGGGCAGTTACTTTAATTTTATAGGTTTTGGTAGAGTTTGTAAGTGTATCTATACTTGAATCTACATCCATAAAACTTACATCTGTATTACCAACTGTTGTGCGGTAGAAGAAATGTTGTTGGAAATAGATAACACCTGCAATATATACGCCGATAGCGATGATACTCACAACTGCTAAGAGTATGAGTAAAACCTTACCGACGCCACCTTTCTTTTTTTGTTGTTTTGATCTGGCAGACATATATTCACCTCGTACGTCTCAATATTCTTCAAAATATACATGACAAGTATAGCATAGATGTATATAAATATCTCATTTAATATCTATGAAATAGGGGTATAAAACTGATAAAATAGAAGGGATGTTATGGAGGAGTTATGAAGGCTTTAGTGATATTAATAGTACTAGTAGGCATATTGTGTTTAATTGGCACAATTGCGTTTGTAATACGTTTTAAAGCATTTGGAAAGAGTATCTTTGAAATGCAAGCTACGCTTGATTGTGATGAATTCACAATCACTGAACAAGGTAGTTATGCGATTTGGTTCAGGGTACCGTTAGGTAAATTTTCCTACCCAAGATTGAATATTGTGATAAACGAAGTGGAAACTGGTAGAGAAATTCCTTTATATCGTACGACGTTCAAAGTAGAAAGAAGCACCTTTACACAATATTCTAGACAACACTTTTGGTTTGATGCTGAACCAGGTAACTATCTGATGACGATTCAGCGTAGTACAGATACAGAGAATATTCCTTTGCTTGATAAGTTATTTAGCACAGATGAACAGCCACTAGATGGTTGTAACATATTTATTACAAAGAGAATTAATCCTACTTTGATAGTAGCTGGTATTGTGGTTTCAGTTGTTGCTGTGAATGCAATTATGTTTGCTATATTCCTACTTGCAGGACGAATCTAAGCAACAAAGCAACTGTGTAGTATAATAAACGAAGAACATTGAAGGAAAAGAGGCTATTTATGAAGGAAAAAATCTATCCATTGTTATTTGGTGGTGATATAAACGTATACTC
>CALBKL010000238.1 GCA_937895985.1 uncultured Solobacterium sp. | reverse complement strand
ACCTGCAAGCATGATACAAATCTTCTTCCATGGTTTTTGGTCTGTAATTCTTCTTCCCTCAGGAACTTTTACATCAGGATAGGCTTCATCCCCTTCGGTTTCACCTGCCATTGCGACATAACCACCGATAGGTAGTGCACGGATAGAGAACTGTGTCTCTTTTCCTTTCCGTGTAAAGATAGCTGGTCCCATACCGATTGAGAATTCAAAACAATAGACACCAAATGCTTTAGCAACTAAGAAATGTCCAAATTCATGAATCGTTACAATAATGGAAAGTAATACGATAAATAAAACTGCTGTCATTGGTTTGCTCCTTGTATTTGTTGATATGCGAAGTCTCTTCCCCAACGATCCGCATCAATTAAATCTTGTACTGTATTGACCGGTTGATAGGTTACAGTATGCACTGCATTTATAACGATGTCTTCAATCGCTAAAAACGGAATCTCTTTCTTTCTAAATGCAGCATTTGCAACTTCATTTGCGGCATTCATGACAGCTGGAAGATTCCCTCCCTTTTTACCAGCTTCATACGCTAGTGCTAGTAATGGAAACCTTTCTAAATCTGGCTTTGCGAAATGTAAGCACGCAACCTCTGTTAAATCTAATGGCTTTTCTAAATCAAGCGGATAACGATGAGGCCAAGTTAATGCATACTGAATTGGCAAACGCATATCAGGTGCACCAAGTTGTGCCATCACACTGTGGTCTACATATTCTACCATAGAATGAATGACCGACTCCGGATGCATCACCACATCAATATGGTCATAATCAATATCAAATAGATAATGTGCTTCAATCACTTCAAATCCCTTATTCATCATATCTGCACTATCGATTGTAATTTTAGCACCCATTGCCCAGTTAGGATGCGCAAGAGCTTGTTCTACCGTAACATCCTTTAACTCTTCTCTTGTCTTATTGCGGAAAGAACCACCTGAAGCAGTAATCAGAAGTCGTTTTACTTCTTTATGCTCATTTCCCTGTAAGGCCTGGAAGATAGCAGAGTGTTCACTATCAATTGGATACAAAGATACGCCATACTCCTTGATTGCCTTTTCGATTAATTCTCCACCAACAACAAGTGTTTCCTTATTGGCAAGTGCGATATGATGACCTGCTTGAATTGCATTTAGCGTTGGTAAAAAACCAACAAATCCAACAAGTGCATTTACTAAAAGATCATATTCTTTCATCTTGGCAAGTGTAATCAAGCCATCATCTCCGTAGTAGAAATGAATATCTGGATATTGAGAAGCTAACTCCTTCATATCTTTTTCTTCACATACACATACGTGTGACACATGAATTTTCTTTAGAATTTCTTTTAAGATATCGATACGATGACCAACACTTAATCCAACGATTGAAAACTCATCTGGATGTTGTAAGACAACATCAATTGTTTGGGTACCAATAGAACCACTGGCACCCAATAACATCAAACGCTTCATGTTAGATACCCCATAAGATCATCAAACCATTAAAAGCCATCAGACAGAAAATCAATGAGTCAACACGATCAAAGATACCACCATGTCCTGGCAAGATATTTGAGAAATCTTTAATACTAAATCTACGTTTAATCGATGAGAAACTTAAGTCTCCGATTTGTGCAACTGCAGGAATAATCAAACTAGCTGTAATTACAAACTCTCTTGGAAGATATGTTGTAACGAGTAGTCCCCAAAGTAAAGCACCTGTCGCACCAATTAGATAACCACCTATCGCACCTTCAACTGTCTTATTTGGTGAAACATGCGGAATTAACTTATGCTTTCCAAATAACGAACCAGAAAGATAAGCACCCGTATCACAGAAGAAGCAACCAATTAACACAAAGATAATTGTTAAGAAACCTGTTTTGGCACCATCTTGATAAATGACTGAAATGCAACGTAAACCCAAACCTAATAAGATAGTCATCAATAATGTATACGCTGTTAAATCGCTGCTTTCATTTTTACGTAATAACTCTGTGACAAATAGCACAATCACCCAAATTGCAAGGATTGCCGGAAACATTGAACGGTTGATATAGTACATTGCCATCACTGCAGCTAATGTCATCAAAGATAAGAACCAATGTTTCTTTTGGTCAGTTAACGATGCAATCTCAAGAGAACCTAATGCACTTACAAGAATCAAAAGCGCCTGTAATAAGTCCCCACCAAAATAGAGCGGTGGTGCTACAACAAGAATAATCACAAACGCAACAATTGTTTTTAATTTCATTTTAGACATTCTTAACTCCTCCAAATCTTCGATCACGATTTTGATATTCCTCTAGGCAGCGCTTTAATACTTCTGGCGTAAACTCTGGCCATGATTCTGGCACAAATTCTAACTCCGCATACGCAATCTGCCATAATAAATAGTTCGAAATACGTTGTTCGCCACTTGTACGAATTAAAAGATCAACTGGCGGGAAATCCTTTGTCATCATATATTGATCAAAGTCTTCCTCTTCTATATCCAGTGTAGCTTTACCATCCACAACATCCTGAGCGTACTTTCTAGCCGCAAGTAAGATTTCTCGTCTAGAGCCATAGTTCATACAAATGTTGAGTGATAAGCCGTGATTATCTTTTGATTCTTCCTCAGCATCACGTAATACCTTTTGTGTTGCCTTTGGTAACATATCCAATTCTCCAATCATACGCATACGGAAGCCTCTATCTAAGAACTCCTGCATATACTTCTTAAAGAAGAATGCTGGTAATTTCATAATGTAGTTTACTTCATCAGCTGTTCGTTTCCAGTTCTCAGTTGAGAAAGCATAGAGTGTCAGATATTCAATTCCCATCTCATCTGCCGCAATTGCGATGGTACGAACATTATCACTTCCGACTAGATGTCCTGCTGTACGAGGTTTTCCTTGTGCTTTGGCCCATCTACCATTGCCATCCATGATAATTGCTAAGTGTTTACATGTATTCATATCAATTCTCCACTAACTATCTTATTATACCTTTTTACTACAAAAAAATCAGCCTGTACACAGACTGATCATAAAGTATAACTTTGCGGTTAAACCTTTAACACTTCAGCACTCTTAGCAGCTGCTAAATCATCGATCTTCTTAACATACTTATCCGTAAGTTTCTGAATCTCGTTTTCGCAATCCTTCTGAGTATCTTCGTCCATTGTCTTATCCTTCTTTACAACAGACATAGCGTCACGGCGGATATTACGGATTTGAATCTTACATTCTTCCCCCATCTTATCAACCTTCTTTGTCATTTCCTTACGTGTTTCACCTGTTAATTGTGGAACTGTTAAACGCACAACTGTTCCATCATTTGATGGTGCAATACCTAAGTCTGCTTCATTACAAGCATGTTCAATTGCCTTTAAACTACTTGGGTCATAAGGCTTAATGACAAGTGTACGACCTTCAGAAACGGATAAAGCAGCAATCTGATTGAGTGGTGTTGGAGAACCATAGTAGTCCACTTCAACACGGTCTAACATCTTAACGTTAGCTGCACCTGTACGTACTGTATTTAATTCTGATTGTAGATGTTCGATAACCTTATCCATCTTTACTGCGCTGGAATCAACAATTGCGTATGCCATTATTACTTCTCCTCCTTATTAATGATTGTTCCAATCTTTTCGCCCTTCATTGCTTTGACGATATTGTCCTTTTCATTCATGTTAAATACCATGAGTTCCATGTCGTTATCCATGCACATACTTGTGGCAGTGGAGTCCATGACTTGTAATCCATTATTCAATAGGTCCATGTATGTTAGATGTGTATACTTCTTCGCATTTGGATCCTTCTTAGGATCTGCGCTATACACGCCATCTACACTATTTTTAGCCATTAAGATAACTTCTGCTTTAATTTCACTCGCTCTTAAAGCTGCTGTTGTATCAGTTGAGAAATATGGACTTCCAGTTCCTCCACCAAAGATAACAACTCTACCCTTTTCCAAGTGGCGAATCGCTCTACGCTGAATAAATGGTTCAGCAACCTTAGACATTTCGATACTTGTCATCACTCTTGTATCAACACCGATACCTTCAAGAGATGATTGTATTGCCAGAGCATTAATAACGGTTGCTAGCATGCCCATATTGTCGCCTTGTACGCGATCAATTCCTAATCCTTCAACTACTTTTCCGCGGATGAAGTTACCTCCACCAACAACGATAGCAATTTGAATTCCTAATTTCTGTGCTTCTTTGATTTCCAAAGCAAGGTTTTGTAAGATACTTGGATCAAAGTTCTTTTCATTCCCTGCTAAAGCTTCTCCGCTTAGTTTCAACAGAACTCGTTTATACATGATGTTTTTCCTCCATATGTATTTCTATAGTATTATAGCATTGCTAGAAAGAGTTTTCATTCCTTTTTATATATGTTTAAATGAGAACAGTGAGGTTATTCTATGACACAGTACGCAATTGCTGATATTGGCTCCAATACCATCGTCTTATTAGTATATGAGATGGTTGGCCATTACCCTACACCTATCCTACACATTTCTACTCCAGCACATCTGATTGACTATGTGAATGAAGATAGAATTATGTCAAAAGAAGGTATCCTAAAAGCAACCGAAGTATTACAATCTTACGCAGATAAGCTAGATGAAATGCATGTGCAATACCGCTTTGCGGATATTACAGAACCATGCCGCATCCAAAACAAAGAAGAACTTGTAGCATCTCTTCAAACAACAGGATGGGA
>CALBKL010000237.1 GCA_937895985.1 uncultured Solobacterium sp. | reverse complement strand
AGTGTTCTGCATGGTCAGTCGCAATTTCTTTTAGACATGGCATTGCATTGCCCATTGCAACCTTCACACCCGCAACTTCTAACATGGATAAATCATTTTCGCCATCGCCAATAGCACAGACTTGTTCCGGTAAGATATTTTCACGTTCCATAATCATACGAAGACCATTGCCTTTATCAATTCCGTGTGGCTGAACCTCTAGCCAGTTTGAATTGACAAAGAAGACGGAGTATTTATCCGTAGGTATTTCTTTTACAAGTTTCTTGAGTGTACCGGCAGTACCTGAGAAACAAATCTTGATAATATATTTGTTTTCGAGATTTTCGAGATTAAAATCGATTTCGGCACGATGGAAATGATGATATTGTATAAAATCTCGTATTTGCGAGCAAAGACGGAATAACATCAATGCAATGTAATTTTTCTTTGAGCCAGTTGTTAAAAAGTCTTTATCTGTCGATGCCATTAGGATAACAGGGTACTTTTCCGCAAGCGGTAGTAAGTCATGGATTTCTTCTTTTGTTAGAACAGGGAATGATACATGTTCCTTCTTGTTTACAAAGTAGATATCTTGCCCATTATTAGAGACTATATAGTCATAGATATCTTTTGGAAATCCATTGAGGATGCGTTCGTAATGACGGCCAGTACAGATTGCGATACGTGTTCCTTGTGCTCGTAATGTACGCAGTGTTTCTGCAGCGTATTGTGTTAAGTGACCAGGGCGAGCAAATAAGGTTCCATCTAAATCTGTCGCAAAGAGTTTAATATCGTTTTTTGTCATAGTTGTATTTTAGATGGTTCCTACCATTCTGGCAAGTTTTAGGGCTTTTTAATAGGTTATCAAAAAACGGAGTGCTATAATCACCATATTCAAAAGGGAGTATTTATGAATATGAAAGTACGTGAAAAGAGAAAGCCTGGATTTTTAGCATCTATTTCAATGATTATTGTATTGTTGGCGTTAGTTGTTTATTCTGTTCGTCTAGATATTTCAATCATACCGGCTTTGGTATTATCGATTTGTTATTCACTTGGTGTAGCTTATTACTATGGCTATGGTTGGGATGAAATCATGGAAGCTGTCTATGAGAAGGAGAAGGGTGTTATTGGTGTCTTCTTCATCATTTTAATGATTGGTATGTTTATTGCGGCGATGATGTTTTCGGGAACGATTCCTACGATTATTTACTACATTGTTCATGTGATTAATCCTGTCTGGGTTATTCCGATGACGTTTATTATCTGTGCTCTAATTTCTGTTTTAATCGGAACATCTTGGGGTACGATTGGTACAGTTGGTGTCATCATGATAGCGATTGCGCAGAGTATGAATGTGCCAATCGCAATCGTTGCTGGTGCTGTCGCTTCTGGATCACATGTAGGACAGTTAATCTCTCCAATGTCAGATACAGCTAATGTAGCTGCTAGTTTTGCTGAAACGGATACAGTATCGATGATTAAGCGTGTAGCTATCTTTACAATTCCAACACTGTTATTTGCGCTTGTTGGTTATGTTGTGATGGGTATCACCATAAGTGGTCAAACTGCCGACTTAAGTGCTGCTAGTGCAATTACGAGTGATATTCAGAAGGTATTTCATGTTAGTCCAATCTTAATCCTTCCAATGGTCATCGTATTTGTCATGACATTTTTAAAGAAGCCAATTGTACAGACTTTGGGCATTTCTGCAATTATTGGTATCTTATTTGGTGTTGTG
This sequence comes from uncultured Solobacterium sp., assembly GCA_937895985.1. Next base: position 576 of record CALBKL010000237.1, on the reverse strand, counting down.
TTCAATGGCTTTGATTTTGGCAATGGTCTATCTGCTTTATATAGTGGTTTTTCATTAGAAAAGATGACAACAATTCCTGTATCTTCTTTGAGTGATGTATTTGTAAATCTCTGTAATCGTGGTGGGATGACTAGTATGATTTCTCCTGCGTTACTAGTGATTGTCGCTTCGATGTATGGAACAATTCTTTTACATATCAAAGCGCTAGATGTAATTGCGGATACATTGTTCTCTAAGTTACATAGTCGTTTCTTATTGAATCTAGCTGTTAGTGTACTCGCTACACTTATCATTGCGTTAACTTCAAGTACTTTCTTAGCAGCGATGATGCCAAAGGATCTTTTCTTTAAGAAGTTCAATGAAGAGGGCATGGATGGAAAAGATTTAATCTCCAGTGTTGTAGCCGCAAGTACACAGTTAATTACTTGTATTCCATGGTGTGATACTGCTGTATTCATTGCAGGTATTGCTGGTGTATCTACACTCAGCTATTTACCATATAACTTAATGGGATATGGAACAGTTATCTTTGCGATGGTATTTGCACTGTCTCTTATACACATCTCCGAGCCCACG
>CALBKL010000236.1 GCA_937895985.1 uncultured Solobacterium sp. | reverse complement strand
GTGCATACTGTTTACGCTTTGAACTATCTTTATAAGATGTTAGTAGTGTATACATGAAATGATGTTGAATATTTCCAATTGTAATTGGATCAAGTCCTGAGAATTCTTGGTCCATAATTCCTAGTCCTTTTTGGATAAAGTATCCATATGGATTGCGGTAGTATGACTCTACCGTACTAACAGAACCATTTAATAATCCTTTTTCATCTAAGAATAATTGTTGTGCTGTTTCTGGTGTTAATTCATGTTTTATATCCATATGATTGTCTACAATCAAAATTGGCCATGGGGTATTTTCTTCCTTCATGTCCACTTTTGATTGCACTTCGTAAGCTAGTTGCATTTCTTTACCTTGATAATCATTTGTAGAATATGAATAATAGATTTCTTCTGCCGAGGAATCAATCCAACTAAGTGCATTCATGTAATAACCATAACGCTGATTCATACTTGGATAAGAAGGTATCTTTGCAAGGTAATCTTCATCAAATAAACCATTATGAACAGGAAAGCCAGGATAATTCTTTCCACTACATCCAATGACGTAAGTAATTTCTTGTTTTTTTACTGGATGTGTTAAATCTGTCACAGTGCAGATTGCGTCTGTAAACACAGCACTATCTGAATGAATCCCCTGTAACATATGCATGACGAAAGGAATACTTTCCACAGTCTGTTTTTCACTTGTTAAAATGGACTGCAAAACATTACGTAATTGTCTTCCTTCTTTGAGTTCATGTTTATTCTGTAAAATCTTTTGGTTACGAATGATTTCAAACGCATTCATTAACATTTCTTCGAATGTTGATGCTTGTATTAAACTATCTAAGTCCTGTTGGATATGATTGAATAACTCATCTGCACGTTCTTCAAAGTATGCATAACGTGTAGCTTCCTTTTTAAATACTTCCGATTCCTTCAAGGACTGTGATAAATGTGTCGGACATTCTACATCTACCAACACTTGGTCTAGATATTTGAGTACCGTAAATAATGAACTACTCTTCTTTTGGTCATCTACACCAAGGGCGTCGATATACAAAGCTTTCATTAAAGCTTCTTTATTCTTTTGATACGCAAGATTCACTAATGAAACATAACGTTGAATGAGTCTAGCAGACACATCATGATGAACTGTAGAAAACGGTATCTCATATCTTGCGAATACTTGTTGTACAACTGGATACTGTGTCTTCCATGAAGTAAGCACTATATTACATGGTCTACGATAGGTTGCGATATCCTGTGCAATCGCTTCAATTTCACGACGTGTACTTAATGCATACCGTAAGTGTTTTTGACTTGCTATACTATCGTTTAGTTTTGCTTTGTCTTTGAGTTGTTCTAGGATTTCCACATAGTATGGATCTGCCTCAAAGAA
>CALBKL010000235.1 GCA_937895985.1 uncultured Solobacterium sp. | reverse complement strand
GGTCAACCTTTGTAGGGTCCTTGGATGAGAAACATCCACCGCCGATAGGTGCGTATCCACCATAAGTATCTACAACAATCTTACGGCCAGTAGTACCGGAGTCACCCCAACTACCACCAACAACGAAGGAACCAGATGGGTTGATGAAGAATTTTGTATTTTCATCTATGAGTTCTGGTTTAACAACCTTATTAATGACTTCTTCGTGAATCAACTTCTTTAACTCTTCTTGTGTGATTGCTTTACTGTGTTGTGTTGAAACAACAATTGTTTCAATTCTCTTGAGTTCGCCATTATCATATTCTACTGTAACCTGTGTCTTACCATCAGGTCCTAAAAGAGTAGGGTTTTCACGACGTACTTGTTCAAGACGCTTTGCTAGCATGTGTGCACAGTCAATCGCAAATGGCATATAGGACTTTGTTTCATCACTTGCAAAACCAAACATGATACCTTGGTCACCGGCGCTATATTCTTGGTGTCCCACAGCAGAGTTGATTTCTGCAGATTGCTTGTTTACTTTTAGAATAACATTATAGTCTTCAGGGTAGCCAATATCACTTAGAACTTTCTTTGCGATTGCAGCGTAGTCGATGATGGCAGTTGTACCCGCTTCACCATAGATAAAGATTGTATCATCTTTAATCGTAGCTTCAACAGCCATATGTGCTTGTGGATCTTGTGCCAGAGCTGCGTCCAAGATAGAATCCGCAATCAAATCACAGATTTTATCTGGGTGACCACTTGTAACTGATTCGGATGAGAAATAATACTTTGACATAATAAAAACCTCCTTCGTTTTGTCTTTTTTTTATGCGACAGATGAAAGAGGTTATTTAACGTATTTTACTCTTTCCTTATCGATGTCAGCTGAACCACCTTGCTGGAAGCAGTAGGTTGGTGTGAGGTTATTGAGCTGACTCTCTACCTCAGTTCTTGATAAAAGACGTTAATATTAAAACACTAGAAAGAATACTTGTCAATTGATATGTTCGTATTCAAAGACGATTCAAAACTGGTATAATCAGTATGGAGGTTTTTGCGAATGAAATGGTCTAAATTAAAAGAAGAAACAATTGAAAATATCAAAGTATTTTCAATTTCAGGTATTCTTGTTGTAGCGTTTTATACGTTGATAAATAATGTTGAGCCTTTGTTTGGCGTTCTACAGGCAATCTTTGTGGCACTTTCACCATTTATTTATGGAATTGGAATTGCTTTCTTGTTGAATCCGCTACGAAAGATTATTGAATATAGTTGGTTAGGGAAGACAAAACTAAAGCCACGTACAAAGAAGATTATCGCTTCCTTTGGAGCACTATTTATCGGAATTATCATGTTGTTTGTATTTTTCTCCATTCTTATTCCACAGATGATTTCTTCTATCCAAACCTTCCTGTCCTCTTTTGAGGGATATGTCGATTCTGCTCGTAACTTCTTTGAGTCTAACAACTTTTTTAGCGATGATTTACTTAAAACTTTAAACCCTGTTATTGATAAGGGTGTCAGTATGTTGGGAGATTGGGTATCTAATCTTGCAAGTAGTTTGAATGCCATCTTAATGTACAGTGTTATTTTCGCTAAGAGTGTGATGAACTTCTTGATTGGCATGATTATCGCATTATATATTCTTCTGGATGAGGTAAATCTCAAACGTCAAATGAAGAAAGTGTTATACGCGCTTCTTCCAGAGAAGACGACAAAGGGTATCTTAAGAACAACTCGTTTAACAATTAATACATTCAATAGTTTCGTTGCTGGTAAAGCGGTGGATTCTTTAATTATTGGAATCCTCTGTTATATTATTCTGTCATTTATGAAGATGCCATATACACCACTGATCAGTGTTGTTGTTGGTGTTACAAATATGATTCCTGTATTTGGTCCATTCTTAGGAGCGGTTCCAAGTATTCTGATTCTATTATTGGTTGATCCATTTAAAGCGTTGGAATTTTCAATCTTTATTCTAATCCTACAACAGGTAGATGGTAATATTATTGGTCCACGTATTCTAGGTGGAGCAGTTGGCTTACCAACGTTATATGTCATGTTCGCTATCATTATTGGTGGTGCATTATTTGGTATCGTTGGCATGTTTATTGGTGTACCAGTCTTCTCAGTTATCTTTGTATTAGTAAGCGAGTTTATCCATCGACAGTTGGATAAGAAAAATATCACAATCCAATAAAAAACTGCAGTGGTTACTCATCCTAAGCGAAGGAAGGGTGCCATGCAGTTTTCTTTATATATTGAATAAGATATCTTCGTATGATGGTAATTTGTAGAATTCTCTAGCTGCGATTTTTTCATATGCATCTACGGATGCCCTAAGTTTGTCCATGAGAGGATTAATCTTGTAGTAGATATTTTGACCAACCTCAAATGTATTGCCAATCGTAGTTGCTTTTTGCCAAGCATCTTCTAATGATTGAATTGCTTGGTATGTTTGATCAATCAATGTCGAAATAGTGCTAGCGTGGTCACGGATGAACTTTGGTGTATTCTTACCACTTGTGTTGATAGTATCATTGTAGAACTTAAGTTCTGCGATTTGGGAAGGAAGGATGTCTTTGCGTGCCATCTCAATCATTGTACGAACTTCAATACCCATAATCTTTTCGTATTGTTCCTGCAAGATGATACGGTTGGCTGCTAATTCTTTTTCAGAGTAGATATTTAGGGAAGTAAAGAGGTTAATGACAGAAGGGTCATTAAGAACTTCTGTGGATTCGATAAAACTCTTTACATTTGGTAAGCCTCTACGCTTTGCTTCCTTTGCCCATTCTTCACTATACCCATCTCCAGAGAAGAGAATTCTCTTGTGCTTTTCAATCAAGTTACGACAGATTGTTAATGCTTTTTCTCGGATGTCCTGAATATACTTGATGCCTTCAAGTTCATCCGCAATCTGATTGAGAGATTCTGCCATGATAGCGTTCAATACAGTATTTGAGAAAGATGCGCTCATCGATGAACCGAGCATTCTAAACTCAAACTTATTACCAGTAAAGGCAAGAGGTGATGTACGGTTACGATCGGTGTTATCGTGAGGAATATAAGATAAACCTGTTACAGGATTAAAGGCGGTCTTTTCCTCTTGGGTAATTGGCTTCTTACTGTTCTTTGTATAGATATCATAGAGAATATTTTCAATATAACTTCCAAGATAAATTGAAATAATCGCTGGAGGTGCTTCGTTAGCACCTAGACGATGATCGTTACCTGTACAGGATGCACTTAAGCGAAGCAAGAGAGGATATGTATCAACTGCACGAATAAATGCACAGACAAATAATAAGAAGCGGATGTTTTCAGCTGGCTTTTCACCTGGGGAAAATAGGTTTTGTCCATCATCTGTGATGATGGAATAGTTATCATGTTTACCGGAACCATTGATACCTTGGAATGGCTTTTCGTGTAAGAGACATGCAAAGCCATGTTTCTTGGCTGTCTCACGTAGGATATCCATAATGAGGTGATTTTGGTCAACTGCCACATTACCATTTGTAAAGATAGGTGCTAATTCAAATTGTCCAGGCGCAACTTCGTTGTGCTCTGTTTTGGCATAGATACCTAACTTCCAAAGTTCTTGATTGGCTTCTTTCATAAAGGCTGCCACACGTGGTGGAATTGCGCCAAAGTAATGGTCATCTAATTCCTGTGTCTTAGGAGATGGTACACCAAACAAAGTGCGACCTGTAAAGCGTAAGTCTAGGCGACGATCAAAGTATTTACGGTCGATGAGAAAGTATTCCTGCTCAAGTCCTACGGAAATATCACAACTCTTTACATCTTTATCGCCAAGGATATTTACAACGCGTGTTGCGGCTTGGCTGAGTGCTTCTAATGATTTTAATAGAGGGTCTTTTTTATCTAAGGCTTCACCACTATAAGACACAAAGACAGTAGGGATACAGAGGATGTTATCACGGATGAATACCGGACTCTTTACATCCCAATAGGTATATCCGCGTGCTTCAAATGTTGTACGTAAACCACCATTAGGGAAACTTGAGGCATCTGGCTCACCTTTCATAAGCATCTTTCCAGAAAATCGAGCAAAAGGCTCTCCATTTATATCTGGCTCTAAGAAACTATCGTGTTTTTCGGCTGTGCCGCCAGTCATTGGTTGAAACCAATGTGTGAAGTGAGTAGCACCATTATCAAGTGCCC
>CALBKL010000234.1 GCA_937895985.1 uncultured Solobacterium sp. | reverse complement strand
GGCTGGAGCCACCTGAAAACCTGTACTTGTACAGGTTTTTTTCTATATTTATATGAATTGAAAATTTATGTTTGAAGGGAAATTTTGATATACTAAACATATGAAAAAGATATTAATTATAGGATCGGCACATGTAGATTTTGTTTCCCATGTAGATAAACTTCCGCAAGGAAATGAAGAGTTTAACGTTGTAAGACAAGAACAAATTATCAGTGGTACGGGTTTTAAAGCTGCTGATGTATTTCAACATTTTGATTTTCCATATGAACTATATGCACCTGTTGGTACAGGCATTTATGGTGAAGCTGTAGAAGTAGAAATGGTGGTGCGTAAATTACCCATTCATGCTAGAAGTGAACTGGTAAATGGTTGCACCTATCACATGATAGATCAAGAAGGAAGTCAAACGTATTTTAGTGTTCCTGGTGGGGAATATAATTTTGATATATCATATGCACAGACTTTAGAGAAAGATGATATTGATTCAATACTACTATATGGAGAAATGCTGAGTGGTGAAGGTGTTATTGATTTATTGAATACTTTAGATGATTTGGAGAAGCCAATCTATTTTGTGCCTGGCGAATTTGGAGATCAGATGGATGAGGATATTTTTCGTGCACTATGTTCATTAAATCCAATACTAATTTTGTCTGAAACAGACGCATTCTATCTCTCTGGTGAGAAATTTCATGATTTCAAGATGACTGCAGAGTATCTACATGATTTGACATGTTCAGATGTTATGATCTTCAAGAATGATGAAGGTGTGTATTGTTATGGTGATGAGAAGTTTATGTTACCATGCGAGCATGTTAATGATATTGAACTACAAGCAGCGATATTTGTTCTCGCACAACTAGCTGGTGTTGATGTAAAGAACAGTATGGCATTTATGCATGACTTTGCACAGAAGTTAATACAAGATTGGGATAATTTTACTTTTGAAGAAGGTAAGATTATACTTGCAGAAATCATTGCACAGAAGTAATGACATATAAAGGACTTACAAAAGAAGAAGTAAACCAGCGTATTTCAGAAAATAAAGTAAATGGTGAGCCTAAGAAATTATCAAAGCCTACCATAAATATTATTAAAGAAAATATTTTTACTTATTTTAACTTTTTAAACATTGTACTTTTTATATTTGTGATGACGACTGGCAAATACCAAAATGCCATGTTTATGGGTGCAGTTATTACAAACGCACTCATTGGAATCATTCAAGAAATACGTGCGAAGAAATTACTGGATCAGATACGTATTTTAACAACTACAAAAGTAAATGCATATCGAGATAATATATGGAAAGAAATCTCTGTACATGAAATTGTCCAAGATGATGTAGTAAATTTACAAGCAGGTATTCAAATCCCAATTGATGGTGTAATTACCGAAGGTAGTCTAGAAATCAACGAAAGTCTTTTGACTGGTGAATCTGATACTGTTTATAAAAAAGTTGGAGATACTGTTTATAGTGGAACAATTGTATTAAGTGGAGATGCAGAAGTTAGGGTAACGAAAGTTGGTCATGAACGTCAATCTGAGAAGATTATGGAAGGTACTAAAGTATCTGGATTCCATAAAAGTACATTACAAAAAGACCTGCAAAAACTGATTAAGATAGTATCTATTTTAATTGTTCCTGTCGCAATAATTTTGGTTTTTATGCAGATGGGTGTAAAGGATGTTGGCTATGTAGGTATTGTGCTTAATACATCTGCTGCAATTATTGGTATGATTCCAGAAGGCTTAGTTGTACTAACAAGTGTTGCCTTAGCGGTATCTACTATGCGCTTATTAAAATTAAAGGCACTTGTGCAAGAGCTTTATTCGATAGAAGGCCTAGCACGTGTTGATGTAGTATGTCTTGATAAGACGGGTACATTAACCCAAGGAGATATGCAGGTTGATCATATTGAAATTATCGGTAATCTATCTGAAGAAGACTTACATGCGTATATGCATGCATATCTGCAGATGGAAAAACATCCAAATCCAACCGCAAAAGCCTTACTAGAGTATTTTAAGAGTGATATACAGATTCAAGTAGATGGTTTTCAACCGTTTGCGAGTGAACGTAAATATACAAGTGCAGAATTACATAATATAGGTACATTATATGTTGGTGCCTTTGAATTTATCTTTAAGAAAGAAGATGCAGCCTATCAAATGTATCATGATACGATTTCTCAAGGAGAACTGCGTACGATTGCATTAGCACTAGCTAAAGAGAATAATAAAAAAGAATTATTAGCTTTGGTATACATCCGGGATGTAATGCGTCCAAATGTAAATGAAACGCTATCCTATTTATCTAAACAAGGTGTAACCATCAAAGTGATATCTGGTGATTATCCAAAAACTGTTTCTTCCATCGCGAAGAAAGCAGGTGTCCCAAATGCAGAAAAGTATATCGATTTATCCATTGGCGAAATCAATTATGAACAAGTTGTTGAAGAATATACAGTTTTTGGTAGAGTTCTTCCGAAGCAGAAGAAGGAACTTCTAACAGCACTACAGCATAGACATGTTGTAGCGATGGTAGGGGATGGAGTCAATGACATTCCTGCTTTAAAGCAAGCAGATGTTTCTATAGCCATGCTTGCAGGTTCATCAGCAGCGAAAGATATTTCTGATATTGTCTTATTAGAAAATGACTTTAATGTTGTACCTTCTATCGTCTGTGAAGGTAGAAGAGTCATCAATAATATCTCTAGAGCATCTTCAATGTATCTAGTTAAAACGTTATTCTCTTTCTTATTAACAATCTATGTTGCACTATTCCAAGT
>CALBKL010000233.1 GCA_937895985.1 uncultured Solobacterium sp. | reverse complement strand
TTTGATCATATCTTAAATCGTCGAAATACAAATACATGGAAATGGGATGGTGAGGGAAAGGATGCACTATATCCAATGGGTACAGCAGATATGGACTTTCCAATGCCGCTAGAAATCCAACATGCATTACAAGAAAAGATTGGCCAGGGTATTTTATCCTACGCTGCAGATAAAAGTTATTTTGCGGATGCGGTTGTGTCATATTTAAATAAGCGTGATGGATTACAACTCAATCCAAAAAGCGTAATTCCTGGGACTTCTTTAATGTCAGTCTATAAGTTATTGTTAGATGCATTTAGCACAGAAGGAGATGGAGTCATCTTACAGACACCAGTCTTTGGCGGTATCTTTCAAGTCACAAAGAATAATAATCATAAGATATACGAAAACCAGTTGTTGTTTGATGAACATACAAAGACATGGCATGTAAACATGGAGGAGTTAGAACAGCTCTGTTCCTTGCAAGATACGAAAGTACTGGTGATTACCAATCCTGGTAATCCAACTGCGAATGTATTTACAAAAGAGGAATTAGAAGAAATGGTTCGCATCGCAAGCGAGAATGATGTAGTTATCATCAGTGATGAAGTACATTCTGATCTTTACTATGATGATAGAAAACATACATCTATTCTTAATGTGACTGATCGTGCAGTATTACTCACAAGTTCCGCAAAGGTCTTTGGAATTCCTGGGTTAAAGACAGCAATTACGATTATTCCGGATGAAGAACGATTCAAAGTCTTTGCGCTTGTAAACATGCGTGCAAAGATGGATGTTATCGATTTAGGACTTGTTGGAATGAGTGTGGGATATACACAGTGTAAGTACTACATTGATGAATTGCGAGCATACTTACAAAAGTCAAAAGATATCTGTGTAGATTGGTTTAATCAACACGACATTAAAGTGACTTTATCAACTCCACAAGCATCATATCTTTTTTGGTTAGATTTTTGTAAGTGGAATTTAGACAATACAACATTGGAATCATTATTACGAAAGTATGGGATTGTATTTTCGAATGGTGTTGAATTTGGTGGTAGTCATAATGAAGGATATATGCGTATGAATGTAGCGACATCACATGCCCAATTACTAGCCGCATTAAATGCACTTGAGAAATGTTATCAGGAGAATTTAGGTTCTTTTATAAAGTTGTGATTATTCATACTGCCTATGTTCTGTCTCTT
>CALBKL010000232.1 GCA_937895985.1 uncultured Solobacterium sp. | reverse complement strand
GTGTCATATCCCCTACATTGCCTGTAAGAGTTTCATATTCTGCCAAGGATTCGTCTTCATAGCTGCCAGACAATGTCTGACGAATATGTCGAACGGTATAAGTTCTAGTCGTTGGTACTGGTTGTGTTGTAGGTGTTGATGAATCTGCGAATACTGCAGTAGAAATTGTGGTCACACAAATACTACATACCATCAGCAGAGCACAAAGAAAACTAATCACTCTGATTTTCTTCATTCTTTTGTCCCCCATAAATAATAGAGTTATTTTAGCACGTAAAAAGGAAATTGTAATCATTTTTTGGTGTTGTTTTTTACAAAAAAAGTTGATATGAATCTAGTAAAAAAAACAATGAATATAAAGCGTATCCATTGTTCGTTTTATAACTGATAAAGTTTTGTTTGACAACGTTCTAGTAGTTGGTAAATATCATACTCTCCAACCAGATTCATCACTGCCATGACAATTTCCAAACAACCATTCGCATCACTTAATGCATTATGGTGGTCCAGCTCAATTCCAATATACTCACATACATCATTGAGACGATGATGTTTGAGATTCGAAAAGACACGTTTACATAATTCCACTGTATCAAAGTATTCTATTACAGGTATCTTCTTACCTGTATTCAAACAAGTTTGTTTTAAACAGTTCATATCAAATCGTGCATTATGTGCCACGATCACCGCATCTTCAAAATATCTCGTTAATTCACGATAGATTTCTGAAAATGTAGGCGCATCTTCAACGTCTTTTGCAGTAATGCCATGAACACGAATATTGTAAGGTGAAAAATAACTAACGTTTTCTTCCGGTTTAATCAAAGAGTAATAGTGATCAATGACCACTCCATCTTCCATTACCGCAATGCCAACTGAACAAACACTCGACATTTGATTGTTTGCAGTCTCAAAATCAATCGCAACGATTTTAGTCATCTTCTTTAATATGCTCGTATGTCATCTGGTAGATCTTTTCAATATGTTCATCTGCCATAGAGTAATAAACATTCTTGCCAATCTTCTTTGTCTTTACCAATTTCGTTTTCTTTAAAGAAGATAACTGATGGCTGATAGCACTTGTACTCATCTGTAATAAAGACGCTAAATCACCCACACATAGTTCACTGACAAAGAGTGCGTTCATAATCTTGAGTCTAGTACTATCACTAAACATATCAAAAATTAAACTCATATCATCTACGTCTGCTTCACAAATCATATTCGCTTTACATTTTTCTACTGCTTCAGGATTTACTAATTTCATCACATCCTACTTTCTATAATTCTTTTTTGCTTGTTTGCCTGGTGCTAAAGAATTTAACCACTTCTCAATGCGATATTTCGCATAGACTTCTTGTTTTTCTACACTGCCATCCACTAGTGAAATAACGAGTTGGTCATAACTTGGATTCCATTCATAGTGCCAAGATACCATATCTTCATAGTAGATAATGAAACATTCTGATTTATCGTGTCGATTATAGAGTACGATGTAATCCTGATGAATTTCATACAGTTTACAATCCGGCAACATCAATAATGAGAATAACGACACCATGATGACCATGACTCCAATCACCTGCAAATAGGAACGTATCCATAAAAAACTGATACCAGCAACCATCGCAATCATTAAAAATGATGTTGGTTTTACATTGGAAACGTAAAAAGGAACGTCATCTTTCGGTAAATTTCTTACACGTATTTCTTTCGATCTCATAAAAACATTATAACACGCAGATGTTTCTCAGCGAATTAAAGTAATATTTGGTATACTTTATAGCGGAAAAGAGGGAAATCATGAAACAACCAGTCACTTTTGAAATTACACATATCTGTAAACAATCCGGCGCCCGTACGGGTATTTTACACACACCACACGGTGATGTGGAGACACCAATGTTTATGCCTGTTGGTACACAAGCAACCGTTAAATTCGTATCCCCAGAAGAACTAAAAGATATAGGTTCTGGCGTAGTACTTGCCAATACCTATCATTTATGGCTAAGACCTGGCGAAGATATCGTTGACCAAGCTGGTGGAGTTCAAAAGTTTATGAACTACAAAGGTCCTATGTTAACAGATAGCGGAGGATTCCAAGTATTCTCCCTCGCAGATCAACGTAAAATTACAGAAGAAGGTGTTACGTTCAAGAACTCTCTCAACGGAGATACACTCTTCCTCTCCCCAGAAAAATCCATCCAGATTCAAAATAAGATTGGTGCCGATATCATTATGTCTTTTGACGAATGTATCCCTTACCCTGCAACACGTGAATATGTCGAAAAGAGTACAGAGAGAACATTACGTTGGGCACTCCGTGGTAAACAAGCACATAGCCGCCCTGAAGAACAGGCACTCTTTGGCATTGTCCAAGGTGGTGACTACGAAGACCTTCGTAAATACTGTGCCGAAAAGCTAATTGAGATGGACTTTCCTGGATATGCGATCGGTGGTACATCCGTAGGTGAAGATAAAGAGACAATGTATCGTATGGTGAAGTGGGCATCTGATGCCTTACCATTTGATAAACCAAGATACCTAATGGGTGTTGGTGCAGTCAACGACTTATTAGAAGCAGTTAGCCGTAACGTTGATATGTGCGATTGCGTACTACCAACTCGTATCGCAAGACACGGAACACTGATGACGAGTGAAGGGAGAATCTCTATCCGTAAGGCTATCTACAAAAATGACTTTACACCACTTGATCCAGAGTGCGATTGTTATACATGCCGCAACTATACCAAGGCATATCTCAACCACCTCCAACGTACTAACGAAGGTTTCGGTACTCGCCTCATGTCTATCCATAATTTACGTTTCTTAGTAAAGCTCATGGAAGATGCAAGAAAAGCTATCAAAGAAGACCGCTTTAATGACTTCAAAGAGGAAACTCTTGCGAAGATGAAATTTGACCACAGAGGATTTTAATATGAAATGGAAAACAAGTGATTTTGATTATGACTTGCCAGAAGAACTAATTGCGCAAACTCCTTTGCTCGATCGCACTTCTTCTCGTATGCTTGTCATTCATAATACAGAAAAGAAATATGAAGACAAGCACTTCTACGATATCGTAGATTACCTGCATGCAGGTGATGTTTTAGTGCGCAATAACACACGTGTTATTCCTGCTAGATTATTTGGGACAAAAGAAGAAACAGGTGCTCATGTTGAGTTACTTCTACTAAGACAACTTCCAGATGATATTTGGGAGTGTCTAGTTGGTAATGCGAAGGTAGTGAAACTTGGCACTATTGTTTCCTTCCACGATGGACGTTTACGTGCAGAATGTATAGAAATTGGTGAAAAAGGTTTACGAAAGATGCGCATGATCTACAATGGTATCTTCAATGAAATCTTAGATGAATTAGGAAATGTACCATTACCACCATATATCAAAGAGAAGTTAAATGACCCAGAACGCTATCAGACTGTCTATGCCAAGGTAAGAGGTTCTGCTGCAGCCCCAACAGCCGGTTTACACTTTACAGATGAAATCTTTATCAAGCTCAAAGAAAAAGGTGTTACAGTCGTTGATGTAACACTACATGTAGGTTTAGGTACATTTAGACCAATGGATACAGAAGACATCGAAGACCATGACATGCATAGTGAAGTTTACTATATGTCTAAGGAAGCCGCAGATACCTTAAACACAGCGAAGGCAAATGGTCAACGTATCTTTGCGATTGGCACAACATCCGTACGTACACTTGAATCCGTATGGAATCGCTTTGGTAAGTTTGAAGAATGTTCTGGTGAGACAAAATTATTCATCTATCCAGGATATCAGTGGCATACTATCGATGGTATGTTAACAAACTTCCACCTACCAAAATCAACTCTGATTATGATGATTGCGTCCTTTGCAGGATATGAATTTACTCTAGAAGCGTATCGCCATGCAGTACAGGAGAAATACCGTTTCTTCTCCTTCGGCGATTGCATGTTAATCACCAATGAATGAAAAAGAAAAAGAAGCCTATATTGCCTATTTAAAGAATCGCAAATCTTCCACGAAGACAAACTATTATATAGAGTCCCTCAAGGAGATGAAAAACATCAAAGCTAGCACAAACAAAAAGCCAAAATTACTCTTACATGCATGTTGTATTGTATGCGCATGTTGGCCTTTGGAATTCCTTCATGAAGTTTTTGATGTAACGATTATGTATAATAACTCCAACATCTGGCCAGCATCAGAATACGACATGCGTTTATCTGATATGAAACGGTATCTGGACGAAAGGTGGCATGGAGAAATCAAACTGGTAATAGAGCCTTATAACTATGATGCCTTTGACCAAAAGCTTTTGGCAAAACGTAAAGATGACCCAGAGGGCTGGCTACGTTGTTTCTCATGTTACACAGAGAGAATGAATGCAGCGTTTGCCTATGCAGACCAAAATGGCTATGACTACTTTACAACGGTCATGACCTTCTCACGTCAAAAAGATTCTCAGAAGCTCAATGAGATTGGCCGCTCATTACAGCAGAAATATTCACACACGAAGTATTTCTACTCTGATTTTAAAAAGGGAAATGGTCAACAACATTCTACAGAAATCTCTGATGCATATTGTCTATATCGTCAAGATTACTGTGGTTGTAAGTATTCCTATGATTCCCGCAAAAAAGATAAGTGCGACTCCTAAGAATCGCACTTTTTCATTACTTCTCTAATACGTCTAACTTTTCGTTTAAAAGTTCAATTAACTTTTCTTTTGTACGGATATTGTCCATTACTTCTGTATATGTACCAGACTTCTTATTGATAACAATATCGTTGTAGTAGTTACGACCTAATGTTTCATAGTACTTAGATAGCTCACGTGAGTGATGTCCAATCTCGGCACGAATTTCAGCCTTTTGCTTTTCAACCTTTAACTTAGAAGTAAGACCTTCTGTACTTTCTGTTACAACCTTTGTAACGTTTGTTAGTAAATCGGAAATTGTTTTTCCTAAATCTTCGAATCCATTCTTGTTATTTTCTGACATGTCCTTAGTCCTTTCCGGCCCTTTCAATGAGGTCCCAAATAATAAATGCAATTTCATCGTTAGTAGCTTCACCTTGATCAATTAATTCAACAATTCCACTGATCAAGATATTTGCGTAATACTTCGTGTTATCTAATGTTAGCTCACCAAGTCGTACGCCTTCATCAAATAGCTTTGTTAAATCTGTAATGGCTTTATTTTTCGCTTCCAAGGTAGATCTAACACTTAAGTTAGAAAGATCTGCGCCATCTTCACCATTAAGTTTTTCGTGTAATACACGGAAAGACTTCACTGAGTTATGAACGAACTGTTTTAAACGTTCTGTATAATCCTCTTTATTCATGCTTTCCTGCATCATAGCATTAAATGCTTCGTTGTATTTATTACTGATTGCTTCAATTACATCATCTTTTGACTTGAAGTAATAGTAGAATAGTCCTTTTGCTACATCCATCTCTTTTACGATGGAGCTGATTGTTGTCTCTACAATGCCATTTTCTTTAAATAGCTTTTCTGCCGCATCTATAAACTCATTCTTTCGTTCTTCGTTATCTTTATTCTCAGGCATCTGTTATTACCTCCTACATCTACTATATCACTGACTGACTTTCAGTCAAGTACTTTGTGCTATACTTTTTCTATGAAATTAATTTGCCCAATTTGTCAGTCAAAATTAAATCGTTCCACCCGAGAAGCAATCTGTGAAAATAACCATCATTTTGATTATGCTAAACAAGGCTATATCAATTTATATCGCTCAAATAAACCATTTCATGGTGATAATATCGAGATGGTAAAAGCACGTACTTCCTTTTTAGAAAAAGGTGTCTATGCCTTCTTAAAAGAATATCTCATTAACTTAAATACAACTTTTCATCCAAAAGTCTTTGTCGATTTAGGTTGTGGGGAAGGCTATTATACCGATGGTTTTATTGCACAGGAAAAATATGGATTTGATCTTTCAAAGGATGCTTTAAAACATGCTTCTAAAAATGATAAGTCAACCCAGTATGTTGTAGCTTCTATTTTCCACCTTCCGCTCGAAAGCGACTCTTGTGATGTAGCTGTTACCTGCTTTGCGCCTGCCGCAACAGATGAATTACAGCGTATATTAAAACCAGGTGGAAAGTTTATCTTCGTTACACCTGGCCCAAAACATTTGTTTGAGATGAAAGCAGTTCTCTATGATACTCCATACGAAAATATCATGGAGGATATCAAAACAGATCTACAACTCATCCAAGATGAAATCATTGAAAATGTTGTAACACTTGATCAGGAAACACTATATCAGTTATTCCAGATGACCCCTTATGCCTATAAGACATCTATTGAAGATAAGCAACGGTTACTAGATATACAAACTTTAGATGTAACTTGTCAGTTCCGTATTCGTGTATATGAAAAAGCATTGTAGATGCTTTTTTATTTGTACTCACCTTCATGATCACTTAGCATCATTGTGCAATCTTGTTCTTCATCTTGTGTACGATACTTCGTTCCATTAAAACACAGCTCGCGTATCACCTTTCGCATCCAAGCAGGTCTTCT
>CALBKL010000231.1 GCA_937895985.1 uncultured Solobacterium sp. | reverse complement strand
ACTGCGAGTACATCAGCAATTATCCCAGGAACAACAATTACGTATACCGTTTCAGGAAATGTAGTAACTTTTGATTTACCTCTAGCACAACAAAACTGGGCTGGCATCAATACACTTTATCAAAGTGATGTGGCTGCTGGTACACAGAATAGAAAAGTAACTTTAACAATTCCATATAGTATTAACGCAAATGGATACGTAGCAGCAAATGCAATCGATCAGAACTTAAAGATTACTAGTACTGGTAGCTTTGGATTTATTACAGGTGGTGGCTTTATTCGTATTCCTACAGAATTCCAAGCTGATACAGCTACAATCTCATTAACAAATAGTTTTGCGACTAGTAATGTATTCGAGCAGCCAACTGTTACGAATTCAAATGTAACAGTAGATGTTGATGCGGACTTATTAATTGATAATAATACTGCAAATAATGCAGTGACAAAGCAAAAGACAGATGACCTTAACTTTGTTGGTTTATTCCATGCAAAGACAATTAAAGATCAGATGGCTGCTATTGAAGCAAGCTACGCAGCAGCTGCAAATCAAATCAGCTTAGCAAACTTAAATACATCTTTCACAGCAACAATTACATTGCCGACTGGCTTAAGCTTTACGGATATACCTTCATTAGCAAATACAACTTTAGAAGGTGCAAATGGTTCATTTGTCATTAGCAATGTGACAGGTAATATGCAGAGTGCTACGGTAACATTTGAACTTGTTAACGCAGCAAACATTACAAACTTTACAGATTTAAAGAATGCAGTAAATGCAGTGGCTGATGATATGAAGATTAAAGTTCCAGTCGCAAACTTTGATGCTAGATCTGTGGGTGGAGGAAACTATGAAGTTATCGGTACTGTAAATGGTAACTTAACTGCTACAGCTACAAATAACGTTTCTGGAAGTACAATCAACTTTGACTTGAAGTGGGTTGGTAAGCAGATGGCTGCAGGAGCAAGTGTCAACAATCCTAGTGCGATTGCTTTAACTGTAAACTATCCAGCACCACTTGAAAGAAGTTATGAAGAAGTGATGACACTTCCTGGTGATATTCTTGTTGGAAATGAAACACAGCATAATGCAGTGTACGAAACAACAAGAGATGCTAATCTTGCATTTACAGGTTCCTTAGATGTTTCTTCTGTTAAAACAAAGATGAGCGAGATTGAGAATGCATTTAATAGAGCGAATGTAGATCCAACTACAATTGCTTTAACAGATTACAGTGCAACATTTACAGCTTCATTGACACTTCCAAGTGAAATGAATTTTGATACAAACCCAACAGTATCCTTACTACATGACAATGGTAAGTATAGAATTATTTCTCAAACAATATATGGTAATACAATCGCAGTCACAATGACAGTTGCTGCTCCAGTAACTACATTCGCAGAACTTAAGGATGCAGTACTTGGAATGGAAAATACAATGGAAGTTGTGGTGGATGGTGTACACTTTAATAGCACAGCTCGTCCAAATACAAACTACACAGTAGCAGGTTCTATGATGGGTTTATTGATGGCGAAGGCTACAGATGGTGCAACAGGTAATGTTGTAACATTCGCATTGAAGTGGGATGCTGTACAGCTACCTTCAGGTGCTGATGCAACAAATCCAACAAGCAATGAAATTACATTTACATTGAAGTACTTAGCTGCTCCTGAAACTGTGAAGCCAGCTACACCTAAGACAGGTGATAACTCTCAATTACCAATCTATGTTGGAGCAGTGATTATCGCTCTTGCAGGATTTGGATTTGCAGTAGTAAAGAGATTTAAGTTTAACAAACAATAAGTAATACTTTAGGTTGATAGTTCAAACTATCAACCTTTTTTGTGGAAGTTCATAGTTTTCAATGTATACATTTTTAGAGGTGAATAAATGAAATGTCCACGTTGTGGTAATACGCAAAAATCATATTTTTATAAAGGGAGCCATGGGTATTATTGTCGAAAATGTATAGGTTTTGGAAGACTATTATTAGAAGAGGAAATAAATAGTAAACTTGAGGATATTCACGATGATTGTAGCGAATATACTATGCAATATCCCCTAACAAAACTGCAAGAAGCAGTATCCAAAGAGTGCCAACAATACATTCGTACAAAAGATGTATTGTTGGAGTGTGTTTGTGGTGCTGGCAAAACGGAAATGGTGCTTGATAGTATAGCAGATGCGTTAAATGAAAAGCGTAAAGTATGTTTTGCGATTGCAAGAAGACAGGTTGTACTAGAACTGGCCGAAAGATTAAGAATATATTTTAAAAAGGCAAAGATTGTTGCGGTATGTGGTGGCCATACAGATGAAACTGATGGTGATTTAATTATATGTACAACGCATCAGTTATATCGTTACCAAGGTCAATTCTCTTTATTGATTTTAGATGAACCAGATGCCTTTCCGTATCGTGGAGATGAAGTATTACATGGTATCGTAAGACATGCATGCACAGGAAATATAATATATTTAACTGCTACACCAGATACGTATCTTTTAAGTAGAGTAAAAGAAGGAATGATGCATCATATCATATTGAACAAGCGTCCACATGGGCATGATTTGCCAGTTCCAAGAATATTTATTTATCCCTCGATACTATTATTTCTAATACTCATTCGATGGATAAACAAACATGCATGCAATCCTAGAATTATCTTTGTGCCAACAATTAGAATAGCTAAGATGTTAGGGTTTATTCTTAATGTCTTTATACAATGTTATGTCTGTACAAGTGAAAGTGAAGATAGGGATGAAATCATATATCATTTCAAACAAAACCCAAAGGGCGTGATAATAGCGACAACGGTTCTAGAAAGAGGTGTGACTATCCCTAAAGCAGATATCTGTGTATGGCATGCGAATCATTCTGTCTTTGATGAAGCTGGGCTAATTCAAATGGCAGGTAGAGCAGGAAGAAGTTTTACATCTCCAGAAGGTGATGTACTGTTTTTGTGTAGTGAAAAGACAGAACTAGTAGAATTTTGTAAGAATAAGATTGAGCAGGCGAATCAAATATGCGCTGTTTAATGTGTGGAATGGAAAAAGGAGAGGGGGATTTCATCGATATACTGGAGAATGATGATCCATTGTGTCATGCTTGCAGAAATCATTTAAGTAAGATCAAGTTTCATATGAAGTTTCACGGATATAAACTATATGCTAGCTATATCTACGATGATGCCTTTGCAAAACTACTAGTTCAATACAAGGAATGTTTTGATGAAGCGTTGAAAACAGTATTTCTATATCCTTTTCGGTGGTGGTTAACATTACGGTTTTTCAGTTATACAGTTTGTTATTTACCAAGTTCTAAAGAAAAAATTGCGAAACGTGGGTTTCATCATCTTGAAAAGATGTTTTCTACCTTACCTTTGCGACAGTTAGATCTTTTTGAAAAAGTTAGTGATTTTGATCAGAAAAATCGTAGTGTAGAGGAGCGTATGAAGATGTCAGATAATATTGTTCTAAAGAAAAACTGTGTTGTGCCAAAGAAGATCTTGTTGGTAGATGATACGATTACAACAGGTGCTTCTTTGTTAGGGGCGTTACGTTGTTTGAAGGGTTATGATTGTAAGATTGCTATCTATGTGGTTAGTGTAAATCGGCTTTGGCTGAAAAAGCGTAAAATATTCTGGAAATAAAGAGATTCCTAAGGGATTGGCTAGGCTTGTCTCATTGCCTTTTACATGCCGAAAATATATAATAAAATAGTTATTTAGTATAAAAAATATGGAGGCATTATGGCAAATTTTTTAAGTCGATTATTCAACGAAGACGCCCGTAAGTTAAAACAGATTCAAAAGAAGATCAAACCAGTTTTAGAACTGGAAGAAGAATATAAAGCAAAGAGTGATGATGAACTCAAAGCGATGACACCTTATTTGAGAGAAAAACTCGCTGCAGGTGCTACATTAGACGATATCTTTGTGGAGGCGTTTGCGACAGCACGTGAAGCTTGCCGAAGAGTAATCGGTGAATTCCCATATCCTGTTCAGCTCATGGGTGCTGCTGTTATGCAAGGTGGCGATATCGCTGAAATGAAGACAGGTGAAGGTAAGACTTTGACATCGGTTATGGCGGTATATTTAAATGCCTTAGATGGTAAAGGTGTTCATGTTGTAACTGTAAACGAATATCTATCAGAACGTGACTCCGCATGGATGGGAGAAATTCACCGCTTCTTAGGCCTAACAGTTGGCTTAAACCTTCGCCAATTAACAAAGGCACAAAAGCGTGCAGCGTATGCCTGTGATATTACATATACAACAAACTCAGAACTTGGATTTGATTATCTACGTGACAACATGGTGACTCGCGTTGAAGACCGTGTACTTCGTGGCTTGAATGTTGCGATGGTCGATGAAGTTGACTCCATTTTGATTGATGAATCTCGTACTCCATTGATTATTTCCGGTGGTAAGAAAGATACAGCGAATCTTTATCTACAGGCTGACCGTTTCGTAAAGCGTTTGGTAAAAGATGAAGATTATGAATTGGATGTTAAGTCACGTACAGTTCAGTTAACGGAAAAAGGTACCGCAAAAGCAGAAGCTACTTTCCGTATTGAAAACTTATTCAATCTAGCGCATACGCAGTTATTGCATCACATCAATCAGGCTTTAAAGGCTAACTATGTGATGTTACGAGATATTGAGTATGTCGTAGATGAAGAAAATGATGAGATTGTTATCGTCGATCCAAATACTGGTCGTTTGATGAAGGGTAGACAATGGTCTGATGGTTTACACCAGGCAGTGGAAGCTAAGGAAGGTATTTCTATCAAGCAAGAAACAACAACTCTTGCGACAATTACATATCAGAACTTCTTCCGTCTCTATAACAAACTTTGCGGTATGACTGGTACGGCGAAGACGGAGGAAGAAGAATTCCTAGAGATTTACAATATGTACGTTTATGAGATTCCTACAAACCGTCCAGTTGCACGTATTGACTATCCAGATGCTGTATATGGTACTAAGAAGGCAAAGTTCAATGCACTTGTGGACGAGGTCGTAGAACGTCATGCGGCAGGTCAACCGGTACTTGTAGGTACAATTGCGGTTGAAACTTCTGAATTAATTTCTAAGTACTTAAAGGAACGTCATATTCCACACGAAGTATTGAATGCTAAGAATAATGCACGTGAAGCAGATATTATCGCTAAGGCTGGTCAAAGAGGTGCAGTTACAATTGCGACTAACATGGCTGGTCGTGGTACCGATATTAAACTTGGGGAAGGTGTTCGTGAGTTAGGTGGTCTTTGTGTATTAGGTTCTGAAAGACATGAATCAAGACGTATCGATAATCAGTTACGTGGACGTTCTGGTCGTCAAGGTGATCCGGGTATGTCACGTTTCTATGTATCTGTACAGGATGATTTAATGGTACGTTTCGGTGCTGAGCACATGGAAGCACTATTTGCAAAACTTGGTGATACAGTTATCGAATCTAAGACAGTTACACGTTCTATTTCTGGTGCACAACGTCGTGTAGAAGGTGTAAACTACGATGCTCGTAAACAGTTATTACAATATGATGATGTCATGCGTCAACAGCGCGAAACAATGTATGAAACAAGAAATTATATTCTTGAAAATGATGATGTTCATGCAGTCATTCACGATATGTTTAAGCGTGTTATCTCTGATATTGTTGCAGCACACTTCAATAGCGAAGCTAGAGATCAAGACTTAAATGAACTCATTGCGGCTTTAGATGGTATTGGATTCAAGGGTGTTGTTCGCGTAGAAGATATCGAAGGACGAGCAGAAAATGACGTCGTTGATATCTGCTTGGAACAGGCTTGGTCTGATTATGAACAGAAGATTGAAAAGGTAAAAGATAAGGTATTACCAATCGAGAAGGAAGTTTCATTACGTATGATTGACCGTGCATGGTCTAATCATATCGATACAATGTCAAAGTTACGTGATGGTATTGGTTTACGTTCTTATGCGCAAAGTAATCCTCTACAGGCATATGTCACAGAAGGATTTAACCTATTTGAGGATATGATGCGTACAATTTCACGTGAAATTGTAGCGTTCTGTATGAACATTCGTGTAGTGGATGGACCTGAACAGGAGGCGTAATCATGGAATTGTATGAGATGAGACAGAGCGTTTCTCAGTGCCAAGCAAAATTGGAGTCGCTTGGCCACTCTCTTTGACTTAGAAGGGAAAGAGAAACGTTTAGCAGAAAACAATGCCTTAATGGCAGAAGCTGACTTTTGGAATGATCAGAAGAAGGCACAGAAAATTATTCGTGAGAGTAATCAGTTAAAAGCTTTAATTGAAACCCACCATTCCTTAACTGATGCGTTTGCGGAATTAAGCGAAGGGATCAGTGAACTATCATCTTCTTTTGATGAAGATATGAATGAGTTAATTAGTGATGAATACACTGAGACAATGAAGAAGTTTGAAGCGTTTGAAATTCAGGTTCTATTGTCTAGTCCGTATGATGATCACAATGCTATTTTAGAAATTCACCCAGGTGCTGGTGGTACAGAAGCGATGGACTGGGCCTCAATGTTATATCGTATGTATATGCGCTGGGCTGAAAGGAAAGGCTTTAAGATTGAACTAATGGATTATCAAGAGGGTGAAGAAGCAGGTATGAAATCCTGTTCCGTCCTGATCCAAGGTCCTATGGCTTACGGTTATCTGAAGGCAGAAAGTGGTGTACATCGTTTGGTACGTATTTCACCATTTGACTCAAACGCAAGAAGACATACTTCTTTTGCGTCAGTAGAAATTATGCCTGAGTTTGAAGATGATCTTGAAATTGAAATTGATGATAAAGATTTGGAAGTTATCACAATGAGAGCTTCCGGTGCTGGTGGACAGCACATCAACAAGACAGACTCTGCGGTACGCATGACACATATTCCAAGTGGAATTACAGTATTCTGCCAATCTCAGCGTTCACAGATTCAAAACCGTGAAGCATGCTTGAATATGTTGAAGTCAAAGTTACTACAAC
>CALBKL010000230.1 GCA_937895985.1 uncultured Solobacterium sp. | reverse complement strand
ATGCATGTGCATCATAGCGCAGTGGATATACAGAAATTGTAGAAATCTGCTGCAAGATTGAATCATCAATTTCATTTAATGCATTGGATACTTTCTTCAATAGTTCTTGATCAGTAAACCCAATGAGTTTTGGAATTGAAGCGATTAGCTGACGATTGTTATCATCCAACATAGTGCCTTCACCATTTCCAAACCAGATAGTTCCGTTGCCTTCAGATTGATAGCCTACTAGCTTTTTCTCTTTTACTGTAATCGTAACTGTATTACCGTTATTTAAACTCACTTTCGCATCTTCAATGAGTGGATTTATTTCTAATTTTCTCTCCACTAAAACCGGTACAGTGAAATATAACTTTGAAGATGTATCAACTCCAGAAATTGTTTTAATATAATCATCACTTAGATATCTACTACCTTGAATGGATACCGCTCTAACCGAAGACATCGGTGATAACAAGTACATTACCACAATAACAACGATTGCCATTACGATAGCTATATTAAATAATGCTGGTTGTCGAGAACGAAATAATTTTAAATTTGCGGCTAAACGCTTATTCTTAAAGATTCTTTCAACCGCTTCTGGAATCTTTTCGAAATCAGCGTTTAATCGATTCTTCTTTACTTCCAATTGAACTTCTCCACTTCCATCTTGAGATCAATATTATATTTGTTTTTAACTTCTCTTTGAATTTCTTCGATCAAAGTCAAATACTCAAGTGCGGTTGCTTTATGAACATTCAAGATGAAATTGCAATGCTTATCACTAACCATTGCACCACCAAGTTGTTTACCACGATAGCCAATGCCATCGATTAACTGCCATGCATTATGGCCTTCTGGATTCTTAAATACAGAACCACAGCTTGGGAAATTTAATGGTTGTGAATCCACTCTTCTTTTGCGACGTGAATCCATGAGCTCTTCAATTTCCTCTTGTTGCTTTGGTGTTAAACCATATCGTACACCTAAAATCAACCAAGTAGGATTCGATTGGAAGATACTATGACGATAGGAGAAATCACATTCAGATACCTTTAACCATACTAACTGATGGTCACGGTAGACAAGTACCTCTTTGATAACGTCTTTCATGCTGATGTTATAAGCACCTGCATTCATAAAGATACATCCACCTACAGTAGCAGGAATACCACTAGCAAACTCTAATCCAGAAAGACCACGCTTCATCGCTTCTGTCGATAAAGAAATAATTGAACATCCTGCTTCTGCTACGAGGTCATTTCCATCAAAGTATTGATGATTAAAGAAACGATCTAAGCAGATAACAACACCATTAAATTCATTATCAGAACATAGTAAATCACTACCCTTACCAATTACTTTAAATGGGAGTTGATTCTCTTCGATAATACGAAAGATTCCATCAATCGCAACATAAGTTTCTGGGTATACAACATACTTTGCATTTCCACCAATACGTAGTGTTGTCATCGTTCTTAAAGGTTTATCTGTTTCTGTAGTAGCGTAAAAGCTCAATCGCTCTAAAATTTTATCCATGTAATACCTCCTCAATCCAATCAATCATCTGATTTGCCGCATTCACTTTAGCAAGCTTATGGGCATTTTCTTTTAACTTGTTGCATCTTAGTTGATCATGAACAAGCATATTTACAGTTGTAGCCAGTAATTGGGGACTCAACTCATTCTCTTCAATCATAATTGCCGCATCTTTTTCAGCTAGTTCTTTTGCGTTATAAACCTGATGGTTATTTGCAACAAATGGGCTAGGAATCAACACAGCAGCTGCAGGTAAAGCACAAATTTCTGAGATTGTTGTAGCACCTGCACGTGTAACAGCAAGTGTACATCCCTTTAATGCTTGTTTACCATCGATATATGGTACAAACTTTATATTGTTGAAATCTGTATTTTGGAACTGATAAGAATTTTCTTTACCGTTTACAATTATAACCTGAAAGTCATAATCAAAAAGTGGAATCGCTTCATCAATAACTTTTGAAACAGATGATGATCCTAACGATCCCATCATAAATACAACATACGGAATCTCTGTAGATATTCCAACACTCTCGATAACTTCTGGATTAAATATCGTATCTTTTACAACTGAAGCAGAAGGATTACCTAAGATACGAACATCTGCTTTCGACATCTGTTCTTGATTACTTTTATAACAACCAACTACCCCATCCACAAAACGACTTAAGAATTTATTAGCCTTTCCAGCAAAACTATTCTGTTCATGCAACATCGTTTTGATGCCAAGATGATGTGCCGCAAGAATTAACGGTACACTGATATAATTACCAAATCCAATACAGATATCTGGTTTTTCTTTTTTTAATATTTGTTTAGATTCAAAGTATGCCTTCATCAAAGATGTTGCATATGTCAGTTTCGAAAAGATTGAACCTGCTGTTGTTGTAATATGTAAACCATAGAATTTGTAGCCTGCATCTGGAATCACGTTAGCTTCCATACGGTTATCTGAACCCACAAAAATCACTTCATTTTTTGGATTACGCTCTTTTAATATATGTGCTAAATCTAGTGCAGGGTTGATATGACCACCAGTTCCCCCTGTCGCTATCATAATCTTCATAGGATACCTCTAATATCTCTATCCTATTTTAGCATATTACGCTTTTCCATGGGCAAAACAAAAGATGGTATCTACCGAAGTAGAAACCATCTATTGTGCTATAAGTTGGTCAATCTTTTCCCAAACAACTTCTAAACCTTGTTTTTTCTCAGAATTCACAGGAATTAATGCATTCTCTTGGATACCTAGAGTTGCAGAAATCTTTTTTAAATTCTGTAACATTTGACTTCTCGATAACTTATCAATTTTTGTACATACCGCAAAGATTGCTTGATGTGATTCTTTGCCATATTCAACCATTTGTATATCGTCATTACTTGGAACTCTTCTAGCATCTAATACAATAATCATCGCTTTTAACTGATCTCTTTTTGCAAAATATGGATCAATTAACTTAGCGAATACCAAAGCACTTTGACGATCACTTGTCGCATAACCATACCCAGGTGCATCCGTAAATACAACCTTGTTATCGACAGAGAAGAAATTTAAAAGTCTTGTCTTACCTGGTGTTTTGCCAGAGTATGCTAAGTTTTTACGATTTACTAAACCATTGATAAGTGTGCTTTTCCCTGCGTTTGATCTTCCAACGAAGATAATTTCAGGTAAATCACTCACAGGCCACTGTGTCTCTAACGCTGCTGTCTTTAGCAGGAATGCATCATGGTACTGCATTAGTGTACCAACGCCTCCCTAAGCACTTGAGAAACAGTCTCAACAGGAATAAATGTAATTGCCTTTTTCACTGTTTCTGGCACATCATCTAAGTCGCGAACATTATTCTTTGGAATCAAGACTTTCTTAATACCAACACGGTGTGCTGCCAAAGATTTCTCTCTTAAACCACCAATTGGTAATACATTACCACGAAGTGTTACTTCACCTGTCATCGCAATATCACGATAGACAGGTGTATCTGTAAGTGCAGAAACAATCGCAGTTGTTAGAGTAACACCAGCTGAAGGTCCATCCTTTGGAACTGCACCTTCTGGCACATGAATATGAATGTCATTCGAATCAAAGAATTTAGGGTCAATATTTAACTCTTTCGCATGAGCCTTTACATAGTCAAGCGCAATAGATGCACTTTCCTTCATAACATCTCCTAATTGACCCGTAATGACAAGTCTACCTTTACCTTCAAAGTGGTTTACTTCAATCTGAAGTACATCGCCACCAAACTGTGTATAAGCAAGACCAGTTACGCAACCAATTTGATTCTTCTTTTCTTTATTGCCATATTCAAAGATAATCTTTCCTAACCATTCACCAATTTGTTTCTTGGT
The DNA here is from genome assembly GCA_937895985.1 of uncultured Solobacterium sp. Next base: position 8,028 of record CALBKL010000230.1, on the reverse strand, counting down.
AACAGTAATTGATTTCTTATTATCACGTAAAATTGCTAGAACAGTCTTACGGCATAATGACGCAATAATTCTCTCTAATTGACGAACACCCGCTTCACGTGTGTAATGACGAATCAAGTATAGAATCTCTGTATCTTTCAATTTAAACTGTGCTGGCTTTAGACCGTTGTTTTTTAGTTGTTTAGGCACCAAATAATCCTTGGCAATACTTACCTTCTCAAGTTCTGTATAAGAAGATAAATCAATAATCTCTAAACGATCACGCAAAGGACCAGGAATATTTTCTAAGTAGTTTGCCGTCGCAATAAACATAACCTTAGATAAATCATATGGTTCTTCAAGATAGTGGTCTGAGAATACTGCATTTTGCTCAGGGTCTAAAACTTCAAGCATTGCGTCACTTGGATCGCCTTTGTAGTCAGCACCCATCTTATCTAATTCATCAATTAAAAATACTGGATTTAATACCTCAGCACGCTTCATTCCTTGAATGATGCGACCTGGCATTGAACCAAGATATGTACGACGATGGCCACGAATTTCAGCTTCATCACGCACACCACCTACAGACATCTTTACAAACTTACGATCTAACGCACGAGCAATAGACTTTGCTAAAGAAGTCTTACCAACACCTGGAGGACCAACTAAGCAAAGAATTGGACTGCTAAGAGATTGTGTCATCTGCTTTACAGCTAAGTATTCCATAATACGATCCTTGATTTTCTCTAAACCATAATGGTCTTCATCAAGAACGTTACGTACTGCCTTTAAGTCTTCAATATCTTCTGTCGTTTGCCACCATGGAACTGTCAACAACCAGTCTAAGTAGTTACGAGAAACACTTGCTTCTCCACTACCTGGAGGAAGCATCTCATACTTACGTAATTCTTCACGTGCTTTTTGCTTAACATGTTCTGGATAAGGATTCTTTTCAATCTTCTCACGTAACTCAGCAACATCATCTGTCATATTAGATACATCACCAAGTTCTTCTTTGATTGCCTTTAACTTTTCACGAAGATAATATTCCTTCTGGCCATCATCAATGCGCTCTTTAACACGATCATTAATCACTGTTTCAAGTTCAGAATAACGTTGTTGTTTCTCCAACTCTTCCACAATTAACATCAAACGATCGTTAACATTTGTTGTTTCCAATAAACGTTGACGTGTTGCTTGGTCAAATAAACTAAAGTACTGACCAAATTGGTCACCTAAAGATTCTGCATTTACACCAAGAGAAAGTTGTTGCACAACTTCCGGTGGGAATACTGCAGCTACCTGCGTCATTCCTTCTAGTTTATCTACTACCTTCTTCACCAATGCGTATTCTTCGCTCTTATCACCATAAGAATCGGTTAATGGAATGACATCCGCATACATTAACTCTTTACTATCATAAAGTTTTGCAAGTTTTGCACGACGCATACCAGTAAAAGTCACACGCATGAAGCCTTCCTTCTTACGTACAACTTTGATCTTGGCAATTGTTCCGACTGTATATAAATCCTTCTCTGTTGGATTGTCTACCATAATATCATTCTGACAAACAAGCCAAACCATACTGTCGTATGAGGCACCAGCCTCATTCACGGCATTGATTGATTTTGGTCTTCCTACTTCAATCATTACATCATGTCCAGGGAATACAACAATTCCTCTAGTACATACGACAGGTACACGAACATTCACATTTTCGCTCATATTCATACCTCCTGAATCACTTTTGAAAATAAGACGCGAGCAGCGTCTTATTAACATTCTATATTGTAAACGAATTACTCAGCAGTTTCTTCTACTTCGCTCTTCTTTTTACGTGTTGTCTTCTTTACTGGCTTTTCTTCTGTAGCTTCAGTCTTCTCTGCTTTCTTTGCTGTCTTCTTAGCAGCCTTCTTCGCAGGCTTTTTGCCACCAGCAGCGTTTTCCTTAACAAATGCATAAGCCTTTTCGTTACGTACATCACGCTTCAACATATCAACACTGATATATGCCTTTACTTGATCAACTGGCATATTGTACTGTGTAGCAATGTTGTTATATTCATTTTCAAGATCTTCTTCAGTTGGCTCTAAACCTTCAACCTTAGCGATCTCTTCAAGAATCAATCTTAACTTCGCTGTCTTAGTAGCATTATCAGTATATTCAGCACGAACATCTTCAATCTTCTTGCCCATCATAGATAAGTATTGGTTGAAGTTCATACCATATTGAGAAATCTGTTGTGCTAACTGTTGAATTTGGTTATTCACTTCTTCTTCAACAAGTACTTCTGGTAAGTCAATTTCTGCATTTTCAACTAACTTATCCATTAGTGCTGTATCAGCTTTGTTTTCAGCCTGAGACTTCTTACCATCTTCGATACGTGTACGAATCATGTTCTTTAAGTCAGCGACTGTTTCAACACCTGCAGCATTAACATCCTTTGCAAAGTCATCGTTAACTTCTGGTAATACCTTAGTCTTAACTTCGTTAACCTTAACTTTGAATACAACAGCTGCGCCCTTTAAATCTTCAGCATGGTAATTCTCTGGGAATGTAAGATTTAATTCCTTTTCTTCACCAGCCTTAACGCCAACTAACTGTTCTTCAAATCCAGGGATGAAAGAATGGGAACCTAATACTAAGTCATAGTTAGTGCCCTTACCACCATCAAATGCAACACCATCCTTGAATCCTTCATAGTCAATATTTACTGTATCGCCTTCAGCAGCAGCACCATCCTTAGTCTGAACTTCTGCATACTGCTCGCGCATACGGTTTAATTCTGCATCAACTTCTTCATCACCAACAGCAACTTCTTCAAGATTGTATTCTAATCCCTTATAATCGCCTAACTTAACTTCAGGCATAACTGCGAATGTAAATACTAATTCAACACCATTTGCGTCGATTGACTTGATATCCAACTGTGGTTGGCTAATTGGTGTTAAGTTTTCAGCTGCTAAAGCTGCACGCATCCATTCGTTTGCGTTATCATCCACAGCTGTGATGAATCTTTCGTTATCAGAAACACGCTTTTCGATTAAAGCCTTAGGTGCCTGTCCCTTACGGAAACCATTGATAGATACATTCTTAGCAATCTTATTGAATGCCTTCTTTACTGCATCTGTCCATTCTTTACCTTCAATTTTAACTGTTAAATCTCCAACTGATTTTTCTTTGAGTGTCCAATTTGACATCTTATTAACTCCTTTTCGCTTTTTTATTGCTTGCATATTATACCAAAGATACAATATTTCGGCTATGTTTTTACTATATTACGGTCGATTTTAGCACTCGATCACTATGCCTGCTAATATCCTACAAAGTTTAAGCTCGAAAGTCAATGCAATGTTTTCGCATATGCAAGTTGTTTAGATACTTTCTGATAGATTTCTCCTTCATCCATCATATCGGATACTTGTTTTAACATTGCAAGTGCTAAATCTTCTGCTTCATCTTCATCATATGATAATGGCAAGAATACATATACCTCATGAATCAATAATGTTTTAGCCATTTCATAGAAATCTGGATGATCATTTTCTAACCAATCTTTTAGATAGGATTGTGCCTTCAAGAAACCTTCAGACTTATGTACAGGAACAATATCATCTGACCAGAATGTATATTCAACGCCATTCTTAATCAATGTAAATTCATCAGAAATTTCTTGTTCAGCAAGACCTTCAATCAATAACGCAGCTGCCTCAGGACATGGATCTTTCGATAAATAATCTTTAATCTCAACAAGGCAATCTCGCAAGTTACGTGTTACCAATACACTGGCAGCTGCTAGTTGTGACTTTGGCTTTCCTTTTAACTTTCTTAATAGAGAATCTAAACTATCTTCTTTAATCTCTTTTACATCGCTCAAGCGATAGTTTAGTTCTCTTTTATAACTCTTTAATTTTTGTTCGATATCAATAGGAATATATGGCATATTCAATTCTTTTTGAACCAAGAAATTTGCATCACCATATTTTCCCTCTTTGATTAATTTTTCAATCTCCGTAAGGATTTCATCGTAGTAATTTATCATATAGCCTCCTAAACGTAAGAAACCGCCGACTGATTGCCGACGGTATCTTTTCTATATGGCGTCCTCGAAGAGATTCGAACTCTTGACCACACGCTTAGAAGGCGTGAGCTCTATCCAGCTGAGCTACGAGGACAGCACAAATAATATATCAAAATATCTATCAGTTTTCAAGATTAAATTTACATTTTATATCGTTTTAATTCTGCAGATACTTGTTGTCCATCAATATGTAGAATCATATACGATGGTTTAGAACCATCTCGGTTATAACTGAGTGAACCAGGGTTAAATAAATGCACCTCTTCAAACTGCTCATCAAATGGAACATGCGTATGTCCAAAGCATACAATATCACAACCGCGCTCTCTTGCATGTCGTACTAGACCAAATAACGAACCATACCCAATATCATGATGACCATGCACTAATAAGATGCGATGATCTTCTACTTCACAAACAAGTTCAGCTTCAAAATCCCCATAGTAATCACAATTACCTTGCACACATGCATATCCCTCTGTTAACTGCTTAGGTAACTCACTATCACCCGCATGTAAGTATGCATACGCATTTGGATACATCTCACGAATCTCTTTTAAACATTCCGTTTGTCTATGAGAGTCACTCACCAATATAATATCCTTTGACATTTCGTTCACCGTTGTAACTATTATAATGAATCTTTGTCATACGTAAAAGAGATAAACATGTTAAAATACCATTAAGGAGCGTATTTATATGAATATTTATCCCTACAACATGTATTTCTTATATGCCGCATGCGCATTTCTCATATGTTATCTGATCATATTCTTGTTAAAGACAATGAATTTTTTAAAAACAATGAAAACTACAAATGTCAGTATTCAAGTTATCAAAGACAAGGTTGATCATCTTCAGTATGTATCAAATGCAATTAACGAACAGAATAAAGCAAAGAAGACAATGCAAAATAAGTTATTTAAGATTCTTCTTCCAATTGCAGTTTCTATCATTGTCACCTATCGCCAAAATGATGAGCTAAAGGGATTCAAGGGCTACGCAGCTGCTGGTAAACGTGAATTTGCTAAACGTGCTAACAGCGAAATCATTAAACGCATCTTTACCAATTAACAAAAATACCGGTGCTTATGCATCGGTATTTTCATATGTTTGATGTAAAGCATCATATACTGCTTGCGCAACTTCACTAGGTACAACCTTTGTTATGTCTTCAACTGTTGCGGCTTTTAGATTTGTAAAGTTGCCGAACTCTTTTAATAATAGTTTCTTACGTTTTGGACCCACACCAGCAATCTCATCTAATACAGATTTTGTCTGTGCCTTTGCACGTAATTTTCTATGATAAGTAATCGCTACGCGGTGAACTTCATCTTGCATACGCGTTAATAAGAAGAATAACCCTGAATCTTTATTGATTTCAAAAGTATCACCGTTTGTATCCATTAATGCATTCGTACTATGCTTATCATCTTTTACCAAACCCATTAATTTAATTGTATCTGATAAATCAAGGGAATCCAGAATTTCCTTTGCTGCGTCAATCTGTGTTCTACCACCATCAACAATAATTCCATCTGGTAAACGTGTCCCCTCTTTTAACATGCGGAAATACCTACGATAGATAACTTCTTTCATTGAATCTACATCAGAGTTTCCGGTATGAAGTTTATATAATCGATAACTCTTACGATCAGGATAACCATCTTCATATACCACACATGAGGCAACTGTAAATGTACCACTAATATGAGAGTTATCGAATAACTCAACACGATTCATTGGATGTTTTGCAATTTCACAAAGCTGTGATACAGCTTGTTCTGTTAATGTATCTTGTCTTGCAGCCGCATTGAACTTAAGGTCTAATTGTTTTTTAGCATTTTCAACGCACATATCTAAGAGTTTCACTTTATAACCCTTTTGCGGTTGAAAGATAGGCATATCTAATACTTCTTGTAACGCTGTAATATCTAGATCCATCGGCAATACCAGTTCACGTGCGGATGGATGATCTTGGTAATACTGTACTAAGAAAGATGTAAATTCTTCTTCTGCATCACCGTAAAGTGGTCTAAGACGGAATTCCTTGTTCAGAATTGTTCCTTCACGCACTAAGAATCCAGTAATCGCAAGATAACCTTTTTTAGCATACCAAGCAAAAACATCACGTGAGCCGCGGTTATCTTTTTCAATATTTTGCTTGTCATTTACTACATGGCGTATTGACTCTAACATCTCTTTATATTCTTGCGCTTTTTCAAACTCAAGTGCTTGGCTAGCTTCTAACATCTTTGTTTGTAACTCGGCTTCTACATCTTTGGTATCACCATTCATGAAACGAACAACTTTATCGCTCATATCATCATAGACCTTTGGATCTATATCAAATTCACATGGTCCGATACATTGATGCATGTGATAGTACAAGCATACCTTAGGTTCCAAGTGTGTACATCTTCTGAATGGATAGAGTGACTGTAATAGTTTCAAAGTTGTTCTAGCAGCTGTCGCATCCGGAAATGGTCCAAAGTACTTTGCCTTCTTATCTTTCTTTGCATCGCGTGCTATTAATAAACGTGGATACTTTTCTTTCGTCAGTTTGATATATGGATAAGATGAATCATCGATAAATTGAATATTATATTTTGGACGATATTTCTTGATTAAGTTAATTTCTAATACCAAAGCTTCTTTTTCACTTCGTGTGACGATAAAGTCAAAATCATCGATATTACTAACCATTTTAGTCGTCTTAAAATCGTGCGCACCAACAAAGTATTGGTTCACACGATTATGAAGATTCTTTGCCTTACCAACGTAGATGATTTCTCCGTTTTTATCCTTCATCTGATAACTACCTGGTTCATTTGGTAAGTTCTTTAGTTTTGCTTTGATATATTCTTTATCCATTGTATTCCTTTAGTTTAATGTTACTACAGTTGCGCCTGTTCCACCTTCTTGAGGCATTCCCAGTCTAAATTCTTTAACAGATTTATCACTACGCAAACGCTCATGTACAGCTTTACGTAGTTTCCCTGTACCATCACCATGAATGATACGGAAAGACTTAATACCATGAATCTTTGCTTGGTCCATATAGTCTTTCATCTTCTCAATACCTTCATCGACACGCATACCAATTAGATTGCACTCCAAAGACATGCTTGCATAGATATTATGAGAGCGAATATGTACTGATGTATTTGTTTTCGTTTTTGGAATCACATGTGAACTAGGTCGAATCTGATTCTTCTTCACATGAATCGTTCTTCCATTTAAACTCACGGTAATTTCTTTTCTTCCAATCTTGATTACTTCGCATACTTGATTAGAAGAACGTAGTTCTACCGCATCACCAACATGATAGATGATATTGTCATAATTCGTTTCATCCACTGCTTCGAGCGGTTGAATCTTCTTTAACTGATTACGTACATTGAGCACTTCATGATACTTTGCTTGTTCATTGCGCATTTGTGCAAGAATTTCATCTGCCTTATGTTGAGCTTCTTCAATGTATTGGTTGGCTTCAGCTTGTGCATTCTTTTGCCAATCATCTTTTTCTTTTAAGAGTTGATTACGCTCTTTGATAAGAGATTCCTGTAATGCCTTTACTTCCGCAATCTTTTGACTAAGTTCATCATTCTTTAAGGTTGTTTCATTTAACTGTGTTTCTAAACGTTCAATCAAAATATCTTCTTGTGATTTGGCTTGTTCTTTTAAGAAAGAAGCATACTTAATAATTGATTTAGGCAACCCATATCGTTCCGCAATTTCAAACGCATTCGATTGTCCTGTTAAACCTTCGATAAAACGATATGTAGGCTCTAGCTTCTCTTGGTCAAATTGAACACTTGCGACCATAATATCGTCGTGGCGCTTGCCATATGCTTTTAAGCGGCCATAGTGTGTTGTTGCGACGCATGTTGCTTTAACATCTCTTAAATAATTCAAGATAGAAATTGCTAGACTCTCTCCCTCTTTAGGATCTGTACCAGAGC
>CALBKL010000229.1 GCA_937895985.1 uncultured Solobacterium sp. | reverse complement strand
CATCTCATACGGTCTAACGTATAACCCTTTATCTCCATATAAAGCTCGGTATACAACCATTTTCTCACGCGATTCGGAGTGTGTAGCCTCGCCAATATATTCATATAGATATTCAAACCCATCTTTTTCAACTGTCTCTCTTTTAAAATGTTGGATGATATCACCTTGCATAAAGTTTCTCATATATTTCCCCCCTTATTAATATATAGCATATCGAAAAGCTTATCATTTTCAAATAAACTCATACGTAAAAACTGAGCTATCTCAGCGGATAACTCAGTCTTATTTATTTTATTGTTTGGATAAATCGATGTTTACAATATATACATCACCTTTATGTTCATTACCTTGTTTATCTACATAAATATCCTGTGTTGTAATTGCTACTTGTGTTATACCTTCAGGAATTTCAAATACTAGAACACCTTCTTTAGATTCTCCAGGAGCCAATGTATATTCCTTTTCAAACTCTTCATTGAAGATGGCTTCCTTATCATAATAAGAATTAGGTCCTGCTGCACCTGGATCATCAGCATTTAACTTATCCCATTCGATAATTATATCTGATGAGAACATTGTAATATCCTTATTAAATGTATTTTCGATATTTAGCTTAACACCAACAAATTGTTTTCCAGCTTCTGGTGTAATCCCATTAATATCTGTTGTAGATAAATAATCTAAAACTGAGAAGTCAAAGAACATTGTTTGAACTGTATCTCCAACTTCATATTCATGGTAGCTATCGTCTGTTCCTGTTGTTGTATTGTTTTCTTTACCTCCATTGTTTTCTTTACCTCCATTGTTTTCATTAACAATGTCAGATAATGTTTTTCTTGTGCAACCAGCAGATCCAAATGTAACTGCTAACGCTAACAATAATACACTTAATTTCTTCATTCTATTTTTCTCCTGTTTCCCCAATTGAAACTATGCAAACTATTGCATCTGTATATATTATACCAAGAACTACGTCATAAAATATAGTAAAAAGAGTAAAAACTCTTTGTCAAAAACAATAAAAAAATACTAAAATATATAGATTTTTACGCAAAAAAGGTGAAAAAGATATAAAAAAAAGCCCCTGACCTTGGACTAATAAATTAATGGAGCGAGTGATGAGAATCGAACTCACGTATACAGCTTGGAAGGCTGTCGTTCTACCATTGAACTACACTCGCATGTCTTAAATAAAGTGGTGTCTCGGAAGGGACTCGAACCCTCGACCCACTGATTAAAAGTCAGTTGCTCTACCGTCTGAGCTACCGAGACATCTTAAATGGCTGGGGTAGTAAGATTCGAACTTACGAATGAGGGAGTCAAAGTCCCTTGCCTTACCGCTTGGCTATACCCCAATAATCAAGTCCAACTCGTAAGCATCACTCGATGCATCATCAGTAAATGGTGGAGACGGGTGGTTTCGAACCACCGAACCCAGAGGGAGCAGATTTACAGTCTGCCGCGTTTAGCCACTTCGCTACGTCTCCAAATAAATGGTGCCGACTATAGGAATCGAACCTACAACCTATTGATTACAAATCAATTGCTCTGCCAATTGAGCTAAGTCGGCGAAAAAAATGGTGGAGGTTAACGGGATCGAACCGCTGACCCTCTGCTTGTAAGGCAGATGCTCTCCCAACTGAGCTAAACCTCCATCTATCCCTTACATTCCTTGTTTCGTGGAATGCTTTAATATAGTAGCATGGTGACTTTTCATCGTCAACACTTTTTGTTTCCTTTTTTTAAATTTTTTTCAAAACAGTTCTATTTATCCCTTTCTTTCTCATTTTACTTAATGGATATAGAAGCCGTAATGATGTTTCACAAGCGAATGTGCTACAATAATAGATGTTTTATGGAGGTTTCAAATGAAAATCTATAACGCTAGATACTTAGATAATAACCAACGATTTATTGCTGCGATTATTACAGGATTTATCGCTGCAGTTATACTTGGTAATTTATATGGACTGATTACCGCATTCTTACATATCGAGTTCTCTCTACTGTTTATTGCCATCGGCTATGGAATTGCCGCTACAATCAAACATTTCGGAAGAGGTGTTCATACTAGATTTATGGTAGTTGGGGCAATCATGACCTTTATTGCAATCTTTATCGGTGACCTAACGAGTTCCATATCGATCAATGGCGTTATCGTCTTATTCACAAGCGGAAATTTATCAGTCATCGCAACCACCTTCCTGTCTTATCTACGTATTTTTGCTTCTCTGAATCCATATGCATTAATCAGTTTAGCATTCCGTTTAATTGGCATATACGTTGGATATACGCAATCCGTTATTTTATAGAGGTGTAATATGTATAGAAAAACATGGATGCAAGTCAATCTAGACAAGATTGAACGCAACTTGATTCAATTAAAAGAAATTTGTCAGAAGAAAATCATCGCTGTATTAAAAGCAGATGCCTATGGCTGTGGTGATATTCATGTAGCACGTGCTGTGTTAGAGGCGGGGGCAGAGATGATCGCAGTATCATCCTTAGATGAAGCTCTTGTTCTTCGCAATGAAGGCTATGAAGGAAAGTTATTAATATTAGGTGCTACAGAAGCTAATGATATTCCTGTTTTAATCAAATACGGAATTTCCTGTACTGCTTACTCTACTGAATGGGTACAAGATGCAGCAAAACAAAACTGCAAAGGTTTACACGTACATCTAAAAGTTGATACAGGCATGAGTCGTATTGGCTTTCGTACAATTGACGAACTTCATTTTGCCTTCGAAAAACTACAAGCTGTAAGCTGTGATATGGAAGGAATCTTCACCCACTTCTGTTGTGCAGATAGTGATTTAGATCTTACAAATCGCCAATTCTCCAAATTCAAAGAAGCAGTAGAATCCTTCTCATATACATTTCCTTGGGTGCATTGTGATAACAGTGACGCAACCGCATTCTTTAAAGAAGACACTTCAAATGCTTGCCGTATTGGTATCTCTCTATATGGCATCTCTACTTACGAAAAATCCCTTGAACCAGCAATTTCACTTTTCAGTGAAGTTGTAATGGTAAAACATATGCATGCAGGTGATACAGTTGGTTATGGTGCTACCTACACTGCAGAAGATGACGAAATCATCGCTACCCTACCAATTGGTTATGCGGATGGATTTATCCGTGCAAACCAAGGTAGAAAGGTATACGTAGATGGTCAATATGCCGAGATTGTTGGACGCGTTTGTATGGATCAAGCAATGATTCACTTAGAGAAAGAAGTTCCAGTAAAAACAGTTGTTGAAATCTTTGGTGAACACATCTCTTTAGAAAAGATGGCTGAAGAATTAAATACAATCCCATATGAGATTATCTGTTTACTTAGCAGCCGTGTAACACGTCGTTATATCTGGCATAACAAAATTCAAGATGAAGAAAATTCTCGTTTAGAAAAGAGTATTCTTACAAAAGAAAGAAACTAAAACGATGGGCAACAGTTTGCTCATCGTTTTTCATTGATTGGTAATAAATCGATAAATCCTAATTCAGGATTGTTATACAAGCGAACAAAGAATTTATTTCCCGTCGCAAATCCTCTTGAAATATATAAAAGTCTTCCCTCAAGATTCTTGATGCCATGCGTGTATCTTGGGAATAGTCCTTGTTGTGGTGCATATAATCCTTGTCTAATAAATGGGATTGCCCATTGACCACCGTGTGCATGTCCACTGATGATTAGATTTACAGGCAGCTGTTCATAAAATGCAATATGATGTGGTCGATGTGATAAAAGAATTCTATAATACGATGTCATACAAAGAGAATCTACTTCCTCTACTGTTTTATTCATCTTAGGACCACCATCCGTTAAACCAATGATCTCTAGTAATTGCCCATTGATATTCATTACTTCACTATCATCTAGTAGAATCTGCACACCATCGGAACGCATCGCAATCACATAGTCATGTAGTTCTTCTTTCAACATCGCATCATGATTTCCACTGATATACACACGTGGGTATTCTCTCAAAGCATGCATGAGTGCAAGCATGCTCTCATTATCTCCTTTAGGCGTAAAGATATCACCTGGAAATACAATTAAATCAGGTTTATGTTTATTTACCATACGAATAATACGCTCATTATCTTTACCAAAACTTTGAGAGTGCAAATCCGAAATCACACAGATACGAACACGTCTTGAAATAAGTGGTGAATATATCTTTTTTCTTGTCGCATCAATTTTATGCGGCCATCCTAAAAATATAATCAATGCAAGCAATAAAATCGTCACTATCGAAACAAGTAAAATTGTATGCATACCTTCTATCCTCCTACTCCACTTAACCAATTTGTCTTATATAACCGAATTAAATATAATACACCTCTTATCGCAATATCAATCGTCATCGCTAGCCAAGCCCCCATAAGACCCATCGTAGGTGCCAAGAAAAACGCTAGTGTAATACGAATCCCCCATAAACTTAGTAAATTGAGTATAAATGGCACCACCGTATCACCAGCACCACGTAATACACCTGTAATTACAATCGACGCTGCAAATAATGGTTCTGCAAGCATGACAACACGAATTACACTGACACCTAGCCTTTGCACTTCAACGTCCGGGGTTAAGATTGCAAAAATCATCGGCGATGTAAAGAATAGGAATATTGCAAGGCCACCCATTACAGACATACCCAATAATGTAATAATATTCGCAAAGTCTTTTGCAAGATCTTTCTTACCAGCACCAATCGCTTGTCCAATTAATGTTGTTGCTGCAGCCGCGATACCATAGCCCGGCATATAACAAATTGATTCTACTGTATTGCCAAAGGAATGTGCCGCAATGGCCACTGTACCTAGTGGCGCAATAATCTTTGTTGACGCAATCTGTCCCATGCATAATACACTTTGTGCTAATGCATTTGGCATTCCAATCTTCCAAGCAGAAGACAATACCTCTTTACTAGCAAACCAATTCCCACGAATTTCTTTAATATGTAATTCCTTTGATTTTGTTAAGGCTACCTTAAAGGAAATCACAGTACATACACATACTGCTAGTGATGTTCCAAGCTGTGCACCAAAAACACCAAGATTTGCACCATATACCCATATTTCAATACCAAAGATTGAGATCAGACGAGATGGGAAAATCAAAATAAAATTAAAGATAATATCTAATACACACATTAATACAGCCATCTTACTTGGAGTCTTCATATCACCTGCACATTGCAACATACCATTCACCAAATAATTTAACTGACGTATTGGAAGGAAGATTGCATATAAACCTAAATAATCTATTGCATCTTTCCATATCTCCGGCTGTGCTTGTAACCAAGATGGAGCAACATGTGACCACACATAACAAATTCCAGCAATCAAAAATGATATCAATAAAGATGTTAAAATCGATCCTTTAAATATCCTTCTACTACGATCAAGCTTTCCTGCCCCAACAGCATGTGCAACCTGCACCGAAAAGCCAATTGAAACACTGTTAATCAGTTCACCAAATAACCAAGTCCTCGACATAACGAGGCCAATTGAAGCAGAGGCTAATGCCCCAAGTGCGCCAACCATCGCTGTATCAATAAATCCCATGACCGTCTCTGTAATGACTGCCAGGATGCCAGGGATACTTAAATCTCGTATCAATTTGATTTTATCGGAAAATGTTAATCGTTCTGCATTCCGTATTTTTTCTGCTAGCTGTGTATTCATACGCCTATTATACAAAAAGGTACTCCCTTTGGAGTACCCCTCATGCTTATTTATTTGGATTAAAGTATACAGTTGTGCCAGCTTCTACAGATTTAGTAATCCATACACTCGCTCCAATCACACAACCATCCCCAATTACGGTATCACCACCAAGAACTGTCGCATTGGCATAGATAACAACGTTATTACCAATATTTGGATGACGTTTTATACCCTTTACAAGCTCACCATTCTCATCAACCTTGAAACTCTTCGCTCCAAGTGTAACGCCCTGATATAACTTCACATGGTGACCAAGCACTGCTGTTTCGCCAATGACAACACCTGTACCGTGGTCAATGCAGAAGTAATCACCAATCTTTGCACCAGGATTGATATCAATTCCCGTCTTTTCGTGTGCATATTCTGCCATTAAACGTGGGATATATGGAACTCCTAAGTTATATAACACATGTGCAATACGATAGATAAAGATAGCGTAGAAACCAGGATATGCAATAACAACTTCCGGCTTTGATTTCGCCGCCGGATCTCCATCATAGATCGCTTGGATATCTGTTAAGACAGAACGTTTGATTGCAGGTAGCTCCTGCAAGAACATATCTCTTAAATGTCCACAGATGGAACAATCCGCACCTTTAAATTGTAGAGATGCTTGAATTTCCTTCTGTAAACCTTCCGATAAATAGTTGAGCGCTTGTTGCTGGTTTAACATTCCAGCATGATAATAGTCTGGTAAAATAACTGCTTGTACCTGTTTCAATATCGTTATGATATTTGTACGATCAGGAATTCGCATTTTTAATACTAGATCTTCATCCGTAATATCATTTAGTTCTTTGAGTAGTGTTTCGTAATTTTCCATTTTATTCTGCGAATAATGCAGTTGATAAATAGCGATCGCCTGAATCAGGTAGTAATACAACAATTAACTTACCTGCATTCTCTTCTCTCTTCGCTACTTCAAGTGCAGCGTATACTGCTGAGCCTGAAGAAATACCAACTAATATTCCTTCCTTTCTGCCGATTTCAGCACCTGTTGTGAAAGCTTCTTCATCTGTAACACGGATAACTTCATCGTAGATGTCTGTATCTAATGTTGTAGGAATAAAGCCTGTACCGATACCTTGAATCTTATGTGGACCTGGTGCATCACCTGATAATACTGCACTAGTTGCTGGCTCAACACCAATCACCTTCACATTTGGGTTCTTTTCCTTGAGATACTTACCTGTACCAGAGATTGTTCCTCCTGTTCCGATAGCGGAAATGAAGATATCAACCTTACCATCTGTATCTTCCCAGATTTCTGGTCCTGTTGTTAAATAATGTGCTTTACGATTGGACATATTTTCGAACTGCTGTGGAATAAATGAGTTCTCAATGCCTTCCGCAAGTTCTTCTGCCTTAGCAATTGCGCCCTTCATACCCTTGGCACCTTCTGTTAATACAACCTCTGCACCATAACCCTTAACCATCTTACGACGCTCAATAGTCATTGTATCTGGCATTACTAGAATAACACGATAACCCTTCGCTGTACCAACTGCAGCTAAACCAATACCTGTATTTCCTGATGTTGGTTCAATAATTGTAGAACCCGGCTTTAATAAACCTGCTTCTTCAGCATCTACAATCATCTGATATGCAATTCTATCCTTAACAGAACCTGTTAAGTTAAAGTATTCAACTTTTGCTACAACACGTGCCTTTAAGCCAAGTTCCTTTTCGAAGTGTGTAAATTCTAATAATGGTGTGTGACCAATTAATTCAGTTGTTGATTTTTTGATATTTGACATAGTATTTTCCTCTTTTCTCTCATGTAATATATGGAGCGGTAAAAAACAAAAATCCGAGCATGCATTCATATGCCCGGATTTATTTACTATTGTGCTTACGAATCACTGCAATAAAGGTAAATTAAAGCAGCCCCGACGCAGTAACAGCATTCATCCGGACATTGTTTAAAATACAACAGCAACACATTTGATTCATCACTTGTTTGTTCATGCCCGTTTCCTCCTGTTCACCGTTCTTATTACGGAAATTATCATAGTACTATCAGTATTATTTGTCTACTCTAATGATTCAATTTTTTTCTTTCACTTTGAATCAGGGTTTGGATATCATCTTCTTTTAACTGTTCTAATTGATCGGATATCTCAGATTCATCTGCAAATTGATTGAAGATATTTTGTTTCTCATGGAGTCGCTTTACCAGTACTTCATCTATCGTATCTGCCGATAATAAACGATATACAAATACATGATTGATTTGCCCCATACGATAGACACGAGAAATTGCCTGCATCTCATCGGACGGTTTAAGCTGAGGTTCACAAAGAATTACAATCTCTGCCGTCTGAATATTTAATCCAATTCCACCCACATTAATCTGTATTGGCAAAACCTGCGCAACAGGCTCATCAAACTGTCTTAGAATTTCCTGTCGTTTCTCCAGTGATAACTTTCCACTGATGACTGGCAAAGATTTTCCTAACAGTAAATCTGTCACGAAAGATAGCGTCTCCAAGAAATAAGAGAATATGACTACCTTTCTTCCTTCACCGAGTGCCTGCAAGCATAACTCAACCATTCTTTCTGCTTTTGTAGAATTGAGTGAACTCCAAGATACTCTACGCATTGCCATAAAGTTTCCAGATTCAACTGCTTTGCGGTAAGAGATTATCTCCTCTTCATTCATCATGCACCACTCGTCATGAATCGTTAACTCCGGAAGTTCCATAAGTACATCCACACGCTTGCGGCGTAAATATACTGGTGCAATCTTCTTGCGGAACAAATCTGCTTTTGCTAGATATTTCATATCTTTTACTTCGCTTGCAATTGAAGGATTTAAACATTCAATTAAATAACACATTTCATCTACGTTATTTTCAATCGCTGTACCTGTCATATATAGAGCGTATTCTGCCTGTTCAATCATTCGTACTGTATTGCGTGTACGTTGTGCCTCTTTGTTTTTAACAAAGTGCGCTTCATCTACAACAACCATATCGAGCGGAAAATCTTTATCAAAAATAATCTTATCTAAACCTTCATAATTAACGATTGCAATACCACTATCACTCTTCCAAATTTCAAAATCACTAATACCGGTTCCATGCAACATATATGCTTGCATGTCTGTTAGTTTTTCAATTTCACGCTTCCAGTTTAGTAATAACCCAGCTGGGCATATTACAAGAAAATAACGATGACCTTTGTGATGTAAATGATTCATTGCCGCAATCGCTTGAATAGTCTTTCCTAGACCCATCTCGTCGCCAAGCAGTACCCTTTTTTGATGCAAGATATACTTCGTCCCAAATTCTTGATAATGACGCAACTCCATATGGAATGATTCTAACAATAATGGTGTTGCTTGTATTTGTTTTAATAGTGAAACATCAATATCTTCATCAACATCATCCTTAATTTCAATATCCGAAAATTTTTCAATCACCGTATAATATTGAATCGCATGTTCTTTGTAGTCCCGTAATATCGTTTCAAAATCTACATTTTTTAGTGCAGTACAATTATCATAAAATTGCTTAATTGTTTCTGCGTAAGAAGACTGGTTAAAGTACTTTACATCTTCTACAGCTGTTAAAAATTTCTGTTTCTTTTTTCTACCACTAAAAATCCAACCAAAGAAATTTTGTATCAGGTCACTATTATCATAGGCTTCTTGAATACCACGTTCTGTTTCTTGATAGATTTCATTTAATTTTGCATGGTTTTCTTTTGTATGCAGATAGAAGTAAATTTCCTGAAGAATCTCTTTATCCCTATCCGTTAGATATTCTAAGTCTATACGATAGTGTATCTGATTTTTAATAGCTGCAGTACTACGATGTAATGCCAACATGAGTTTATCTGCTGTTTCATCTCCAATACCATCTAACGCTTCTAGTTGTCTACGATTATATTTCAATAAATCATACAACGTTGTAATATGATTTGCTTCAAGTGCTTGTAGCGGAAGTCTTGTGAAGGATTTTGAAAGATCCTTGATTGGAATCTGCTGAACTTCTTCCACAACTTTATCCATGATAATATCTTGGCATCGATCATGAATCACTTGGATATTTTTCTTTTCTTGACCGCGTAAAGAAAAGAGTTGATCTCTTAACATCTTCAACTGTTCACGTTCATACCGAATCTCTTTGTAGTTGATATTTCCTGGTCGCATCATTTCCTCATATGAATTATAATTTGTTCTTCTAAAAAAACAAATGACCACATTGTAGTCATTTGCTAATGTTATTTATTTTGTCCACTTTGCAAGCTCTTCCTCTGTCGCAAGGACTGTATGTGTATCAGTAATCTTATGATAGCTTCCAGCGGTGTAATCAACGCCCTCTTTTACCTTGTCATAGCTAAGCGCAATCCGTTTTTTCTCTACAACTGGATTTGCTTTTGGAATTGCAGATAAGAGTGCTTTTGTATATGGATGAATTGGATTATCAAAGATTTCATTCGTCGTACCCGTTTCTACAATATGACCTAGATGCATAACTCCAATACGATCAGAGATATACTTCACCATTGAAAGATCATGTGCAATAAATAAATACGTAATGCCAAGCTCTTGTTGTAAGTCTCGCATTAGATTAACGACCTGTGCCTGTACCGATACATCCAAAGCAGAGATAGCTTCATCTGCGATAACGAGTTTTGGATTCATAATGAGCGCACGTGCAATCCCAATACGCTGTCTTTGTCCACCTGAAAACTGTTGTGGATAACGTGTCGCATGTTCACGGGATAAACCAACCTTCTCTAAAATTTGATATACACGCTCTGTTAACTCTTCTTCACTCTTATAGTCATGATGAATACGCAATCCTTGCGCAATTATTTCTTTGACTTTCTTACGAGGATTTAAACAAGCCATCGGATCTTGGAAAATCATCTGCATATTCTTACGGAGATAATCGTTATCCTGCTTGGAAAGCTTTCCACTAATATCATGACCATCAAAGATAATCTTTCCTTCAGTAGGATCATATAAGCGAATGACTGCACGCCCTGTTGTGGACTTACCAGACCCAGACTCGCCTACTAGTCCATAGGTTTCGCCCTCATAGATATCAAAGCTAATACCATCAACAGCTTTCGTTGTGTAATTTCGAGAGATACGGAAGTGCTGTTTTAAATTTTCTACATGCAATAATGGTGTTGCGTTATAATCAACTGCCATACTTTTCACTCTCCTCTCTCATACGTTCAATTCTTTCTTTTAGAATTGCCGGCATCTCTGCGCGTGGACTTCTTTCATCACATAACCACGAAGCCACACGATGCTGTCCACCGACGTTAAACATTGGTGGTTCTGCTTTATAGTCAATTGCTAATGCATATTCATTACGCGGTGCAAATGCATCATACGTAATTGGTTTTAATAAATCTGGTGGAGTTCCTGGAATTGCGTATAATCGATCAGAATTGGTTTCTGTATCAGGCATAGATGCAAGTAGTCCCCATGTATATGGATGACGAGGATCGTAGAAGATTTCATCAATGGAACCCTTCTCAATAATTCTACCTGCATACATGACATCGACATAGTCCGCAACTTTTGCGACTACTCCTAAGTCATGCGTAATAAAGATAACTGAGATATTTCTTTCTACCTGAAGTTTTTTAATCACTTCTAGAATTTTAGCCTGAATCGTTACATCAAGCGCTGTAGTAGGCTCATCACAAATCAGAATATCAGGATTACATGCAAGTGCTATCGCAATCACAACACGCTGACGCATACCACCAGATAGCTGGTGTGGATATTCTTTAAATCGTTTCTCCGGGTTTTCAATTCCAACTTCTGCTAAAAGGTCAATTGCACGTTTCTTTGCTTCGTCTTTGGAAATACCTTCATGAATGATCATTCCTTCCATGATTTGCTTTCCTATCTGCATGGTTGGATCAAGTGATGTCATCGGATCTTGGAAAATCATCGCAATATGTTTTCCGCTAAAGCGGTAACGAATTTCTTTCTGCGATAGTGTTGTCATATCAACAGTTTCGCGTTCGCCCTTTTCATTTGTAAAACTGTATTCAATACGTCCACTATCAATCCTACCATTACCCGCTAGAATTCCCATGATGGCACGAACGGTAACGGACTTACCAGAACCAGATTCACCTACGATAGCGATTGTTTCACCTTTAAATAAATCCATACGTACACCACGAATCGCTTTCACCCTACCTGAAGCAGTTTCAAACGAAAT
>CALBKL010000228.1 GCA_937895985.1 uncultured Solobacterium sp. | reverse complement strand
ATTTAGGTAGTTCTTTAGAACGTATAGGTGATAATGCATTCAACGGATGCAATTCCCTAGAATTCGTTAAGTTCCCAGAAGGAATGCAGGAAATTGGAATTAATGTATTTGCAAATACAAAAGTAATTAAGTATATAGAAATTCCTGCAAGTGTAACAGAAATCACGGATGTATTTTATTTCACAGCAAGTAATAATCCAGATGTCGAGATTCGTACACCTAAGGGATCAAAGGCAGAAGAAGTAGCCAATAGTTTAGGACTCAAGGTTGTAAACAATTAATGAAGTATTAAAATTAGTATTCATAAAGAAAGATAGTGTAGAGAAAACTCTACACTATCTTTGTTTATTTCATAAATGTGCTGATATATCCCTGGATAAAGATCCACATGATGATAAGTGGAATAATATAGGTCACATATAGGCGTGCCCATTTAGGGAATTTGATGCCTTTTCCTTCATTTGCTTCTGCAAGGAAGTTAACAAAGCCCCATCCATATTTGCTTGTGCAGAATAGGAGATAGATTAGACAGCCAATTGGTAGTAGGTTATTACTAACGATAAAGTCTTCTAAGTCCATAATATTTGTGCTTGCACCTAACGGTGTAATATTTTGCAATACATTAAATCCTAATATACATGGTAGTGATAATACAATAATGACGATTGCGTTGATGAGTGAGGATTTCTTAACGGATACCTTTGTTAGGTCAGAGCTAAAGCCAATCATATTTTGGAAGATGGCAATGACTGTTGAGAGTGCCGCAAATGCCATAAATAAGAAGAATAGTGCTCCCCATAGTTGTCCTAAAAACATATGGTTGAAGATATTTGGTAATGTTACGAAGATGAGTTTTGGACCCTGTGATGGTTCTACGCCGAAGGCGAAACATGCTGGGAAGATAATGAAACCAGCCATGATTGCCACAAGTGTATCGAGCCCTAGTACATGTAGTGCTTCACCAGTGAGTGCGTGTTTTTTATCGATATAACTACCGAAAATCGTCATTGCGCCAATACCGATACTGAGTGTAAAAAAGGATTGTCCTAGCGCTGCGAAGATAACTTTACCGATACCAACTTCTTGAATCGCTGCTAGGTTTGGTTTGAGGTAGAATTCGAGTCCTGCCTGTCCTCCTTTTAAGAAGATGGAATTGATACCTAGTGCTACCATCAAGATGAGTAGGGCGACCATCATCTTAGAAGTGATTTTTTCGACCCCGTTTTGTAGACCCATTGAGCAGATGCCAAAACAGAGTATGACTGTAATTGCCATGAAGATAAACATTGTAAGTGGTTGGTTCATTAGACTACTGAATTGTTCGCCAACTGCAGTTGTGTCTAAACCATTGAAGTCACCACGTAGTGTTTTGAAGAAGTAAAGTAATAACCAACCTGTTATCGTTGTGTAATACATTGCAAGTAAGTAATTACCACCCATACCAAACCATTTGTAGATATGCCACTTGGTTCCTTTTGGTTCTAATTCATCAAAGGCGAGAGCAAGACTTTTTTGGCTACCTCTACCAACCGCATATTCCATAATGATGATCGGTAGGCCAAGTAATATTAAACATGCAATATAGATTAGTACAAAGGCTGCACCACCGTATTGTCCAACGATGTACGGAAATCTCCATACATTGCCTAAGCCCTGTCTCTTATACACATCTCCGAGCCC
>CALBKL010000227.1 GCA_937895985.1 uncultured Solobacterium sp. | reverse complement strand
ACTTCTTTTGACTGATACGTAAATAGAATTGCCATTAGCATCGGAATGAGATTCAATAGTATAAAGAGAATACTAGCTGTCGTATTAGATTTCTCAGGAGCTATCACAAAGATAATTCCACCTAGAATAAATGTACATACAACAGTAATCACAGAATATAGGAACGCCTTTTTATTATTAGAAATACTCTTGTCCATAGGTTACCTCATAATTCATAACTTTCACTATATGCATTATAGCACTTAACTACACCGCAGCCATATTGCTAACTTTTAAATTTTCCCAAGTTAAAGTATCTTAGCCAATTACTAGCAAAGAACACATGCATGCATATTTATTCTACCAATTAGTAAATATCAATCAACGTTATATCTTTTTATACTTTTTACGAATAAATGTATACGTTATCATCATAAGGACTAATCCAACTGTACTATCTGCAAGTATAATATTTGCGCCTAAAATTATGCTATGACATGTACCAATTATTGTCCCTATCCAGAGCGGCAATGAGAAACAAAGCCACATGATTCCATTTGCTCGATTATATGCACAAACATCTGTAATCTCATCTTCAGGTACAGTATCACCTGCCCAATACCACATCGGTTTCTTTCTCATCCAGGCATAAATCCCAATACATGTAAACAAAAGACTTGAAGGAATCATTATAATCATCCATATTAGATTACCCATGTTTATAACCCTCCTATTTGACTGTATTCCATAAATCCAATAAATATATCTAAATATAATATACTCTTTTTTCATAATAAAAGGCAGAGTTCTTATACTCTACCCTTAATCAGCATTATTTATTATGAGATTTACTACGCTTTTTAAAATCTTTATCAATACGCTTTTTCCAATCTGCACTTACATAACTACATTTTCTTAAAACACCAATTGCATCATTTAAAACTTCGTAATTTAACTCAGTACCTTCACTATCACAATTGAAATTAACTGCTCTGCTTTCATCGATACCCATATAACTTGCGACATTAACAGCATCAATATTCGCACCCAAGAACATAAACTCCCAACCATACTTTTCTTTTTGATTCTCAATTAACTTCTTCACTTTTGGATATGTATATGTTTTACTTGCATTTTCCATACCATCCGTTGTGATAACAAATAGAGTATGTCCAGGAACATCCTCCTTACGCGCATACTTATGAATATTACCAATATGTTGTATTGCATTTCCAATCGCATCTAATAAAGCTGTACATCCACCAGTTATATAATTGTTTTCTGTCATTGGTTTGACATCCTTCACATCTATACGATCATGAATCACTTTACTTTCACTTGCGAATAATACCGTCGAGATTAACGCATCTCCTTCAACCTTCTTCTGTTTTTCAATTAAGGAGTTAAATCCACCGATCATATCC
>CALBKL010000226.1 GCA_937895985.1 uncultured Solobacterium sp. | reverse complement strand
TATCCTGTATCAAACAGGTGCGATTGGTGCATTAGGAAGGGTGGATCATCGAGATTCTTTTTTTGATTTTGACGAACAAGAAAGAAATCGTGGGATTACAATCTATTCCAAAGAGGCTCACTTTGTTTATAAAGATATCGAAGTATATATCATTGATACACCAGGACATGCTGATTTTTCCTCTGAGATGGAAAGAACTTTATCCGTTTTAGATATTGCGATTGTATTGATTAATGGACAAGATGGTGTACAGGCACATAGTGAAACGATATGGAAATGTTTAGAGTATTATCACGTACCTACACTGGTGTTTGTGAATAAGATGGATATTAGTTATCTTAGCAAAGAAAAGTTACTTGAGGATATACATGTAAAATTATCTAGCAATTGTATTGATTGGTTAAATGAAAACAAATTAGAAGAAATTTGCTTTTCTAGTGATGTGCTCTTAGAGCAGTATGAAAGAAAGGGTTCTTTGACGTCGGAAGAAATTGTAGATGGTTTCTATCATCGTAGTTTCTTTCCGGTGTTCTTTGGTTCTGCATTAAAGCTGCAAGGTATTGATGTATTGTTAGAGGGAATTGCACAATTTTCAATTGATAGAAACTATCCTGAAGAGTTTGGAGCAAGAGTTTATAAGATTACCATGGCAGAGAATCATACACGTTTAACACATGTAAAGATTACGGGTGGTATATTGCATGCAAAACAAAAACTTGGTGAGGATGAAAAGGTGGATCAGATTCGCTTATATCATGGCTCAAAATTCAGCATGGTAGAGGAAGCATATCCTGGTATGGTTGTGTCATTGAAGGGTTTAGAACACTTTGAAGCAGGTGATGGTTTAGGCTTTGAAAAGACACATAAACAACCAATGTTAAATGCATATATGGATTATCGTTTAGTTTATCCTAAGGGTACAGATTTACTTGCGTTAATGACGACGTGTCGTGAAATTAGTGAAGAAGATCCAGCACTTGAAATGGATATCCAAAATGACACAGGACAGATTAATGTGCATATCATGGGTGAAATGCAAATGGAGGTTTTGCAGAAGAGGATTTTAGATCGCTGTGGAGTTTTAGTAGGCTTCAGTACAGGTAGGATACTTTATCGCGAAACAATTGGAGAAACTGTAAAGGGTGCAGGTCACTTTGAACCATTACGTCATTACGCTGAAGTACAAGTTCGATTAGATCCTCTTGAAAGAGGTAAGGGAATTTTGATAGTGAATGAAACTAGTTCTGATCAATTATCCTTTAACTGGCAAAATGCAATACTAAGTGCGCTACGTACAAAGAAACATCGTGGGGTACTAACTGGTAGTGAACTGACGGATGTAAAGATTACTTTAATCGCTGGAAAAGGTCATTTAAAACATACTGAAGGTGGAGACTTTAGACAGGCTGCTTCCCGTGCAGTACGACAAGCACTAATGAAAACATCATCAATACTATTAGAGCCGTATGTACGGTTTGAATTAACTGTACCAAATGAATCTTTATCAAAAGCACTATTTGATTTAGAAAGCAAAAAGGCACAGTTTGAGATACAGGATAGTGGAGATAGTCGTAGTATTATCGTAGGTCGCGGTTGTATTCGTTTACTTGCCCACTATCAAAACGAAGTAAATGCTTATAGCAAAGGACAAGGAAGATTCTCCTTCCAACCTGATGGTTATGATGTGTGTCAAGATACAGATGAAATTGTTACTCAAATTGGTTATGATCCTGAGATGGATATGCGTAATCCTTCGTCTTCTGTATTCTGTGCAAACGGTAGTGGCTTTACAGTGACTTGGGATAAAGCAGATGAATACATGGATATCGTAGAGGAAAAAGTAGAATCTACTTTAGCTGAGCATCATACATATCGAATTGAAGAGGATGAATTGAAACGTATTTTCGAACGTTCAACTTCTAATAATCGCAACTTTAATAAACAAAGCAATCCTATCAAAAAGAAACCTAAGGAAGAAAAACCAAAAGCTATCAAACACTTACCAGCTTGCCTTGTGGTAGATGGCTATAACATGATATTTAGTTGGGACATTTTTAAAGAATATAAAGATGATGAACTGGAAATATCACGAGAGAAGTTATTGGATATTTTATTCAACTATCAAGCTTTTATGGGTGAAAAGATGATTGTTGTATTTGATGGCTATAAAGTAAAAGATAATCTTGGTACAATATATTCACGTAAGGACATGGAAGTTGTGTACACATCCAGTAATTTAACGGCAGATGCGTATATTGAACGCTTTGTGGCAGATCATAAGAAAGACTATGATATTACTGTCGCAAGCTCTGATGGATTAATTCAAAATGCAATCTTTGCACAAGGTGCCAAGCGTATGTCCGCAAGAGAATTATTTGAACGTATTACTTTTATCAATCATGAGATTGAAGAACAATTAACACATTCATAGGAGAGAGTATGGCAAAACTATATTTTTATTACGGAGCGATGGGAAGCTCAAAGACAGCGAATGCACTTATGGCTGATTATAACTATCGTGAGCGTGGTCAGAAGACTATATTAGCAAAAACAAATATTGATACACGTGATGGAAAGAATATCATTTGGTCTCGTATTGGTTTAGAAAGAGAATGTGTATTGTTGACTGATATCTGCGCGATGAATGAAGATGAGTTACGTACATACGATGCAATTATCGTAGATGAAATACAGTTTGCGAAACGTGAACAAATCGACTTCTTAGCACATATCGTTGATGATTTAAAAGTACCAGTATTATGCTATGGGTTACGTTCTGACTTTCAGTTAAATTTATTTGAAGGAAGTGAACGTTTACTTGCGATTGCGGATGAACTACATGAAGTAAAGACAGTATGTTGGTGCGGTAAGAAAGCAACATGTAATGCTCGCTATAATAAACATGGAATTGTACGTGTTGGCACACAGGTATTATTA
>CALBKL010000225.1 GCA_937895985.1 uncultured Solobacterium sp. | reverse complement strand
CCACGCTGGTAAACTTCCTGCTGCAGTACCCTCTGCCCAGAAATAAGCACCAGATATAACTGTAGAGAAATACTTAATTACCATCACAATTACAATACCAAAGTGGCCCTTTGTGCTTGTTAAGAATAGACCTAATGCAATTACCAATCCAGCTAGTACGATACCACCTACTAGAGCAATTAGATTCATGCCGTAAGAATAATAAACAGCAGCGCAAGCAGATAAACCAATTAGAGATACTACAGTTAATACCACTGGTTTGCTTGCATGTTCAAACGGTTTAAACAATGACACCATTCCAACAATACTAATTGGTAGTACATAGTCTAATACAATCTGTATTGGTTGAACAAAATACATTGGAAAACCTAATGCAATTGTTAATAAGAATGACGCAAGTCCACATAGTGCTCCATGCTTCCAACCAAGATGATACGATGCAATCATCAGTGGAATTAATTCAAGTTCAATTGATCCACCATTAGGCATCTGTAGGAAAGGTATCATATTTCCTACCATTTTTAGCGCTACATATAACGCCATGTAGATTGCCATGAATGCAATCGTTTTAATCTGATCGTTTTTCATAAAAAATACACCTCCATTTTGAAGGCGCAAGGAATTAAAGAATTGAACTCCCTACGCTAGCTTTACCTAGATCAGGTGATAAGGGTTTTTCTCAGCATGCATGCACCCCTGTTCACAAGTTTAATCATATCACTTTTCGAAACGAAAGAAAAAAGAATATTGCTTGGATGCCCCGTCCTTACAATATTCTTTATTATTTCGCATATTCCAGTGTAATTTGAGGAGGACACGGATATGCATGGATTTTTTCCGGACATTATGTCAATTAGATTTTTTACAAGTCTGCCCATGACTTGTAAATAAAGGATTCCGGAACACGCAGGGACTGATGTATAAAGGAGTGTGTGATGGAAAGAGTGAGACATCAGTTAGCCTGTGCTAACTGTATGTTAGCAAACACTAACCATCCTGTCAACAAAGATTATCAATTTTTTATAAAAATAATCTCAATTTCGTTTCAAATCTCAAACTCGTTACAAAAAGACAACATATGTTACACCACATGTTGCCCTATATCTTTATTAATCGCTCATCTTTTGAATGAGTTCATATTGGTTGCTTGTCATTCTAAAGTGTGCGATTCCACAGTTTGGAACGGGATTGATACCCAGTTCGGAGGCCTCTTGAAAGATATCCTCCTTCTTTAATCCAAATAAGGCTTCTAGACATACAAGATAGAAGTCTCCGTGAGAAACCAGTAATACTATATCCTGATTTTGCTGCATATCATAGATTTCTTGGAACATTGAATACATACGCTTTGTAACATCACCATGTTTCTCGCCACCAACATCACCATAGTGCGTATCCATAAAACGTTTTCCACTAGGATCTGCCTCTTTGAATGTCATGCCCTCAAGGTCACCATAACTAACTTCACAAATCTTCTTTGTATAGACACTATTTCCTGGGTGATACTGAGCGATGATATCTGCAGTATCACGCGCTCTTTCCGCTGTTGAAACATAAATCGTAGAGAAAGGTATCTCCTTTAACTTCTCAGCTGCCTCTTGTGCTTCTTGAATTCCCTTTTCAGTTAAAGGACTATCACATCTGCCTTGCATACGCTCTTGGACATTAAATCTTGTTTCACCATGGCGCATCAAATAAATATCAATTGTCTTTGGATGATAGATTTGACGATACTCATTCACATTAATCGGCTCTTGGTCTAAGAAGAACTTTCCATCCTTATAATGGAATATCAACATGCCTGTATTCGGCATGAGCCAACGATCTTGTGCCTTACAGCGTTTTACATAATCATCTAGATTCATTCCAAATAGGATTTCTAAAATACGTACCGCATACGCACCATGACCAACCAATAAAATTGTATCGCCATCACTAGATTCCTCAACGATGTTCTGCATCGTTGTACGAACTCTTTGTGCAAATCCTGAATTTGTTTCCCCACCTTCTGATGACCAATCATCAAAGAACGGAGAGTCCAAGACCTCTTCCTTACGTGCACCATCTAAAGAGCCAAAAGAGAACTCCTTCAGGCCTTTGGTAAGGATTAATGGAATATCATGATACTTACAGATTTCTTTCGCTGTATCCCAAGCTCTTTCAGAGGTAGAACAATATGCTCGATTAAACGGCACATTTCTGAGTGCGGACGCAACGTTTTCTGCCTGTTGAATACCCTCATCTAACAGTGGACTATCACACCAACCCTGCATGCGCCCTTTCAGATTAAATAAGGTTTTTCCGTGTCTAACAAAGTAAAATTTCAATTCCATGTATTTTGTACCCCAATTCTTTGTATTTTCTCTTATTTTTCACAAATAATGTTGGTAATAAACGCCGAGAATACTATAATATTTTAGTCGTTATGATAGTATCATATACGTATATACTACATTCTGAAAGGGTATTATGAATTTTCTTAGAAATAAACTACACCTAACATATCCACAGATGATTATTCTGGGATTTGGCGCTATTATCGTATTCGGTGCATTGTTACTGATGACACCATTTGCCAGCCAATCTGGACAATGGACTCCATTTATCAATGCACTATTTACATCCACTTCGTGTGTTTGTGTAACGGGATTGGTTGTATACGATACTGCCACATATTGGAGCTTCTTTGGACAGCTAGTGATTATTATTCTGATTCAGATTGGCGGACTTGGTGTTGTGACTGTAATCACATCACTTGCGCTCATTACTGGTAGAAGAATTGGTTATCTTGCCCGTTCCACTTTGGCAAACTCCATTTCAATTTCAGCAGTTGGTGGTATTATCCGCTTACTACACTTTATCTTTAAGATTACATTTATGGTCGAAGGTTTCTTCGCCCTACTCATGTCATTTACATTCATACCAGAGTTTGGATTC
>CALBKL010000224.1 GCA_937895985.1 uncultured Solobacterium sp. | reverse complement strand
CAGAGAGTTTACATATCAAGCAAGATGAAAATAGTGCAGTCAATTGGTTTCCAATTGATCAAGTGATTAATGTTGTTCATGAGCCATGGATGGTAGAACGTATCTATAAAAAACTCAATCAAAAACTGAAAGAAGGCAACTATGAAGGTTAATTTACTAGATGTCATCGACGCAATTGATACAGTTAGTGAAGATGAAACATATTTTTACAGTATTCAGGATGAAGAAATTGTATATGCACTAGATGATGGTGAAGATGATGAATTCTTTATTCCACTTCCTACAAAACAGGAAGTGAATGATTATCAAAATATGGTCAACTTCACAGAGACTATCGAAGATGATAAAAAACGTGATTGGTTCGAGAATGCAATCCATGGCAAAGGTGCTTTTAGACGCTTTCGTGCAACCCTAGAGCGCTTTGGCATGGAAACAGAATGGTATGACTATCTAGAAGCCTGTCATCGAGAACTTGCAATTGAGTGGTGTGAACAACACGGGATTGTCTATGATACATCAGCACGATGTGAAGAAGTAGATGATGATTGGGTTGAAGAGGATGTCGTTGCAGAGAAAGAACCAATCAAACAGGTACAGATACCACTTCGTTTTGTACGTATTGATGAAGATAACTATATGAGTGCGTTATCACTCTGTGATACTTACCTCCAAGAGCTCGATCAATACGCAGGAGTATCTTCTTCAAGTGATTATGACCGTGCACAAAATTATCTAGAAGAAGCACTGGAAGAAAAAGATATCTATGTACTTAGTGACCATGGTCGATTTATTGCCATGGCAATCTGTAGAATGAATGGTTGTGTAACAACGATTACAGACTTGTGTGTTGTCAAAGACAAACGTCTTAATGGTGTAGCTCGTCAATTAGTGCAAGAGATTCAAAAAGAGGAAGTAGAGCCACTTCAATTTGAAGTACCAACAACTAATTCAATCATGCATGCATTCTTGCAGGCAATTGGATATGCAAAAGTGATTCACACAACTTATACAAAGTAAAAGGAAATCGCAAGATTTCCTTTAATATAGGCTATTTAAATATCTTACTAGTCTTTGACCAATACCATATAATTCAGCGCTACCGTTATTGTTGTTTGCACTGATACAGAAAGAATAACGATCTGTAAATCCCATCATGTAACTATGAATACGATTATTTGCACATTCTGCAGTGCCAGTTTTAGCATATACCATGCCATAACCACTTTCAGTTAAACCATATTCTAAGGCTGCACTATGCATATATTCCTTTAGTTTTTCATTTACACTGTGGGTTGTGGTTGTACTTAAGGAATTCTTTGAGGAACGATAGAGTGTTCTTCCATCTGATTGAATGGACTTTACAATATGTGGTTGTAACATCACACCATCATTTGCGATTGCTTGTGCCATCATCGCAATATGAAGGGGCGTGATTGTTGTATTTCCTTGACCAAACGCTGTCTGTGCAAGTTCAGCGTTATCGTTGTTGCCGATGTTGTAACTGGAATGAATGGTATCTAAATAAGGAATGGTAATATCTTTTCCTACCATAAATGCATTCATCATTTTACTAAGTTTATCTGCTCCTACACGGATTCCTAAATCCGCAAAATAACAGTTACAGGATTTCGCAAGGGCTGTATTCATATCAATGTTGCCGAATACTTGATTTTGGAAATTGGTAATCACAAAGTCACTACCTGCAGGAATGTAACTACCAGTATCGTTAAACTGTAAGAAGCTATCGTCTAGATTTTCATCTTCCTGCATGGTTAAGGCTGCGGCTGCAGTAATGACTTTAAAGGTACTGCCTGGTGGATCTTTTTCGAAGGTTCCACGACGGAATTGTGATTCTGCAATATTACTTGCAAGCATACTATCTGGATCATTCACATTAAAGTCTACTGTACTCTGTGAACTCAAACAGAGGATTTCTCCTGTTTGATTATCTAATACCTGTCTCTTATACACATCTCCGAGCCCACGAGACGGACTCCTATCTCGT
>CALBKL010000223.1 GCA_937895985.1 uncultured Solobacterium sp. | reverse complement strand
CTACATTAGTTCCATGCGGTACTTTGAGATTAAAGTTTTCTAAGACCATCTCATCGCCATCAGGATACTTGAAGTCCACATTCTTGAACGCCACATCGCCAATCAATGGTTCCCAATTTTCCTTCTTTGGATTGAAGGTATCTCCATACTTTTCAATAACTTCTGGTGAATCCGCAACATCCGATTCTGTATTCACTAATCGATCAAAACGTTCGATATTTACTTGAATTGATACCAGAGAAGATATTGTTGTAATCACGCTATGTAATGGATCCATAATACCTAATGCATAACTCATAAATACAGATAGTGTACCAATTAACATCATGTTGTTAACGGTTAGATTGCCACCTTGCCACATGACAATTGCTAGTGCAATCGAACTCATCATCGTAACTGTGGAATAGAAGAATGCCTGATAACGTGCAGCTTGCACAGACACATGACGCATCGTTTCTGTATCTTTTTGAAATCCATCTCCAATGATACTTTCAATTACCATTGTCTTGATTGATCTTGCACCTGTAATACCTTCATTAAAATCACTTGTGATTTGGGAGTTCAATTCACGAATATGACGATTCAGTTTTACGAGTCGTTTCTGGAAGAATGCGATGATGAATACCGCAAATGGAACAAGCACAAACACCATGCATGCAAGTCTCCAACTAATTCTTACCATGTTAATCATAACGAATAGAATATACGATCCATTCCAAACAACATCCATCATACGCCAAGACATGAGTTCACCAATCTTACCACTATCACTCATAACTCTTGCATGAATATAACCAACATTGTTTTGGTTAAAGTACGCAAAGGACAATTCCTGTAAATGATTAAATGAAGTATTTCTAAGATCACGATTTAAATCTAACTCTGTCTTTGATACCCAGAATACACTTATAAAGTTTAGTGAGACTTGAACAATCAATATTCCAATGTAAAGCGCGATAAATAGTCCAAGTGTATCAAGCGTATTCTCTCCAACATAGTGATTTAATGCATACTGATTAAATAGCGGATAACATGAATCTACTAAACTAGAAAATAATCCCATCAAAATCATCGCAATGATTCTGTATTTATATTTCTTTGCAAATGGTAGAATCTTCGGAATGCCAAAGTATGGAAGTGATATATTTTTATTTTCTTCTTGCATACGTACCTCCCTACTCACTCTGTTGTGATTGCATTTCAAAGATACGACGATAAATTCCCTGTTTCTCTAACAGTTGTTCATGTGTACCTTCTTCTACAACCCTACCTTTATCTAAAACAATAATATGGTCGGCTGCCATTAACGTTGTAATACGATGCGAAATCAAGATAACAGTCGATTCAGAAATATTATCTTTGAGACCTGCTCGGATCTTCGCATCCGTTTCTGCATCGACTGCAGAAAGAGAGTCATCAAAGATCATGATTGGTGGCTTCCGTATCAACATCTGTGCAATCGCAGCACGCTGCTTTTGACCACCAGAGAGTGTAACACCACGTTCACCGACGTATGTGTTATAACCTTCCTTGAAATGTGAAATAGCTTCATCCAATGACGCAATCTTCGCAGCCGTACGAATTTCTTTCATATCTGCGGACTGTTTCGCAATCTTGATATTCTCCGATAAGGAGCGAGAGAAGAGATATGGTTCCTGTAATACCATACCAATATTCTCACGTATCCATTCAGCCTTCATATCTCTAATATCTATACCACCAATTGTGATTTGACCATGATCGTCTGGCAACTGATATAGACGGTCTAACAGATACATCAATGTAGACTTACCTGAACCTGTACCACCTAGAATACCAAATGTTGTACCTGCTTTAATTTTAAAAGATACATTCTCTAATACTTCAGTAGTACCATTTTCATACTGGTAAGATACGTTCTTAAACTCGATATCTTGTAGTAAATCTGGTGTTACTGCATTTGGCTTATCTTCTTCCATTTTGGAATTCATAATATAACGTAAACGCTCGATGGAAATACCGGCCTTTGACATATTCGCAATTGTTCTTCCTAAAGAACGCACTGGCCATAATAGTAATGAATTATATGCAATAAAAGCAATATAGTTACCTGCAGAAATTCCACCATTTACTGTGATGATAACACCATATGCAATAACCACTAACATCTGTAAATTAGAAATCATATCAGATGACATCCAGAACGCAGATAATAGTCTCATCAAATGCGTCCACATATTTGTGTAGTGTTCATTTTGTTTTTCAAAACGCTCACGTTCGTAAGCTTCACGTCCAAACGCACGTACAACACGTACACCCGTTAAGTTTTCCTGGGCAATAGAAGATAATTTACCTTCTTCTTCATCCGCTACTTCAAATGCATTCCCAATTTTTGCGTGGAAGAATAAACTATATCCCACAATAACCGGAATGAAAGCAGATGTGGCTAGTGCAAGCTTTACATCAATAGAGAACATAAAGAACAACACCAACACAATCAAGATGACAATACGAACAAGATAGATTAACTGTTCAGACAAAAATCCCTTGATTGTATCTACATCTGATGTACATCTTTGAATGATATCACC
>CALBKL010000222.1 GCA_937895985.1 uncultured Solobacterium sp. | reverse complement strand
ATATGATCAGAATGATTATGTGTTATTAGCACTGCATCCAAATCATCTATTGATATCTGTAATTCTTTTAGGTGTTCAAATAAATATTTCTTTGTTGTACCACAATCAATCATAACTTTTGTAGTACCGTCCACAATCACAAAACTATTTCCTTTTGAACCACTCGCTAATAATGCAAATTCCATCATCAGTTCAAATCCTCACAATTCATCAACGCAGAACATGCATTCACTGGCTCATCATCCTTATATAAGCTAAATGTTAAATGTGGTCCAGTCGCTTTACCAGTCATACCAATCTTACCAATTACATCGCCTTTTCTAACGATGGTATCAACTTCTAATGAGCATGGTAAGTACATATGTCCATATACACTCTGATACCCATTATGGTGGTCAATAATTACATAGTTACCCAGTTCATCTGTATAACCCTTCTCTTTGATACTTCCTGTATCAACAGCCAATACATTTCCCCATCGATTATATCGATTGATAAAATCAATCGACTCAAACCCTGCATAACAGCCATACTCACAAATGATTTCAGGATGTTCAACAGGATATGCTAAGTTACCACTACCAATACCTAAATCACTATTCTTTCCAATCGCAATTACTTCATCTTGTCCAGCTGCTGTTACAACCGAAGATATCTCTTGTCCAGCATTCAATACTCCATTTATCCATGTTTCATGATAGAGTACATTCTTTGAACCATTCGCTCCAATCTGTCTAACCACTGTTTTACCAGTTTCAACTGTATTATCTTCTAATACAGAGGTCTTATAGAACAATGTTTCCTTCTGTAATCTTTGTTTATAAACATACACATCAATTGGTGAAGTGAAGTATGTTACACATAGTTTTGTGCCTGCAGTTAACGTTTGATTTACATCTGTAATTACATCTTGATTGATACGCATTAACTGCTCTGCAGTTAAACCATAATTCTGTAAACCTATCGAAGTAAGTGTATCTCCTTCTTCAACTGTATAGTATTCAAGACTCTCATTATCACCATAGGATAAGTAACGTAATACTTCTTCTTCCGTAGTCTTAATCTCTCCTACGGATGCGTACGCATCCGCAATCTGTATTGTTTCATTGATTTTAAAACCCATTATCATTTCACCATATTCCATTAGATTTGAAATTGTCTGGTGCTCATGAATAGCTTCTAGTGTATCCTCATCAATAAAATAGGATAAATACTTCTGTAACGCTTCTTGATAAATTTCTTCTGATGTCACAAAAATTCTTGCATATTCTTTATCTTCTTCTGAGAAAGAGATTGATTTACAAGCAATGCTGTATAGAGAATGATCATCTAAATACTGCATGATTTCAGTATCTACATCTGTATAGACATTTGAACTCATCTCTTCAACAAGATACATGTTACTAGCAATACTGATATGTGTATTCGGAAACATGCTAGCATACTTTGTCTCATAAACGGTATTTAGATGTTCATCCAAATAAGTTTTATCTTTTATAATACCTATCAACTTTTGACCTTGATACAACTTATACACTTTATGTATATCAGAAGTAATCATTTCAACAGTTTGATTAAAATCACCAACTGAACCAGCCACAATACCCTGATAGGAAGGATAGAAAAAAGAAGGCACGATTACAATTGCGATTGATAACACTAAGCATATCGTTACAGCAATCAGATTTTTCATGCCTTCCTCCTTCATTATTGTGGTTTATTTGGGGCAATGTTATATAGTGCATTTGTATC
>CALBKL010000221.1 GCA_937895985.1 uncultured Solobacterium sp. | reverse complement strand
GACAGATATCTAATTTTTAAAAATATTTTCCAGAGAGTTTAAGTAAAACTCATATCTCATTTTAGGAATATCTCCATTTTCAACAGCTTCCTTAATACCACAGTGAGGTTCATTATTGTGGAGACAGTCCCTGAATTTACAATTCTGGATATGATTAAGAAACTCAGGAAAGAGTGTATCCAGCTCTTTTTTGTTATCCAGTTTTGGAAAATCAAGTGATGTAAATCCTGGTGTATCAATGATATATACTTCGATACCTTTATAAACAAAATGCGCCTCTTTAGAATAAATCGTAATCCCACGATTTCTCTCTTGTTCATCAAAATCAAAAAAGGAATCACGATGATCCACTCTTCCTAATGAACTAATCGCACCCGTTTGATATAAAATGCTCTCTATTAGTGTTGTCTTCCCCGCATCAACATGCGCTAAGATACCAATCACTGTTCGTTTTATTTGACCCATGCTTGTATTATATCAGTTTGAAATACGCATAGAAAACCTAATCTGCAGGAATTTACTTTTTCAAGTATAATGATAAAAAAGGAGGTACCTTATGAACCACTATGATAATCTATTAAACCTCAATTGTGATACTACAATCAAAACTGAAAAAGATGGCTATTACACTTTCAATGAAACGGTATTCTATGGTGAAAAAGGTGGTATGCCTGGTGATAAAGGAACCATCAACGGCCAAGATGTTATCGACCTAAAATGGGAAGATGACATCCTCTACCACAAAGTTAGCGGTACGTTACAGAACCCTATCCACATGGAAGTCGATAAAGAAACACGTATCATCAATACAACTGTACAGAGTGCATATCATCTACTAGATGGATATTATGGAAAGATAGGTCTTTATATCGTTGCGATTGGTGTTACTTCACCAGAAAATCAATGGTATGAAGTTAACAGTAAAGATCTAGATGAAAAACATCTAGAAGATGTACAGAATTTTATGAATGATACCCTACTGCAGGATATCCCAACAGAATTTACATACTACAAAGGCAGTGAATATCCAAACCCTAAATATGCGAATCATGATGAAGTACGTGTTGTAACATTCGGTGATATCGACTCTCAACCATGTGGAACACCCCACGTCAATAATGTCAATCAAATTGGTAGTTTTATTATCCTAGGCAGTGAAAAGACATCACGTGGTACACGCATCTATACAACCGTTAGTTGGGCCACAAACATTAAATTAAAGAAATACTATAATCTAATTCAAGAATTGCGTAAAATGCTAAACGGAAAAGAAGATGACATTCTAGAAAATGTCCAGACTTTACGCAATGCAAATAAAACCTATAAAAAACAAGTTGAAGAACTTCAAAAAGAACTAACAGCCTATAAAGTAAAAGAGATTCTTCAAATGGAAGATACCGTACTAGTAGATATTGTGGACGCGAGTCAATTACGTACCGTATCACAAGCTCTACTAAATGAAGTATCTTCCACAAAAATCTTGATTACAACTTCTGAAGAAATAACTGATTTCTCAATCATTTCACCAGAAGGAAAAGCAAGAGATATCTACGCATCTATACAAAAATCATTAGAAGCTAGCGGTGGTGGCTCGCCAAAGATAGTCACCGCACGCTCTTCTAAACCAAAAAAAGATATTATCGAACTACTTCAAAAATCTATCTAAAACATATAAAAAGAGAAGTTAGAATACATAACTTCTCTTTTACATTTATTTATTTAATGATTCGACAATTGCATCTGCTAACTTTTCAATTTCAGCTAAGCTGTCTTCCTTAACAGCAGACTTTACAGTAACCTTTGGCTCAAGAATGACGGTATTCTTCCAAGTGGAAATTTGCTTTTCCATAAGTAGTTTTGCGGTCGGAACCCATGAACCATTTTCAATTAATCCAACTGTACGATTTGCTAGACTATGATTCTTAATTTCAGACAACAAGTGTTGTACTGTATCAAATACTTCAGCGTTATAAGATGCTGCTGCAAACACAAGTGTAGAATACTGGAACGCTGTCGATAACATGATTGATAAATCTGTCTTAGATGTATCAAATACCTTTACATTCTTAACACCCTTTTCTGCAAGTTTCATCGCTAAGATATCTGCTGCAAGTGCTGTATTGTTATATACAGAACCATAGAATATTGCAACAGAGTTTATCTCATAACTATACGAAGTCCACTTTTCGTAAAGACTAATAATCTTATCAAAATCCTTACGCCAAATATGTGCATGTAGAGGACAAATCATCTCAAGTTCTAGATTATGAACCTTCTTCAATACTGCAGATGCCTGCATGCCATATTTACCAACGATACATGTATAGTAGCGTCTACATTCATCCTTCCAATCGTGCTCCCAATCAACTTCATCCGCAAAAACATTACCGCTCATTGCGCCAAAGCAACCAAATATATCTGCACTAAATAATACCTTTGCAGTTTCATCATAAGTCACAATTACTTCTGGCCAATGTACCATTGGAGCAGTCATAAATTTTAAGTTATGCTTACCAAGGCTCAATGAGTCATTTTCTTTTACGACGATGGAACGACTATCTGTTTCAAAACGATAGAACTGATTCATCATTTTAAATGCTTGCAAAGAACCAATTAATTTCATATCTGGATACATCTGAACAAGCTGCGGAATAATCGCACAATGGTCAGGCTCCATATGGTTAACGATCATATAGTCTAATGCTCTACCCTGTAAAACATATTCCAAGTTATCAAAGAATTGCTGCGCTACATTATAATCAATGCCATCTACTAGGCATGTCTTTTCATCTAGAATCAAGTAGTTATTGTATGACATTCCCGCAGGAACACTATACGTATTTTCGAACTTTTCAAGGCGTCTATCAGAGGCACCTAGCCAATAAATATCATCATGAATCTTTCTAACGTTATACATAAT